>NZ_JBEZZF010000003.1:0-179164 GCF_040639055.1 Promicromonospora sp. NPDC023987
CCCTTGACGATCGTGGGATGTCACCGATGTCGGAAGCGTCCGGTCTTCAGCGGGGAAGTGCGGGTCCATCGATGGACCGATCTCGAGGCAACCGACCGATCTCGAAGCGGGCGCGCCGCCGGCCCCCGAGCGCGGCGCCGACATCCGTCTCGTCACGCTGCTGCTCGAGGCACCGGAGCTGGACACGGCCCCGCGCGGTTCGGGGATGCTCGTGGCGCCGGGCAGCTCGCCGGGCGACGTCCGGGCCAAGGCCCTGACCCATGCGACGGCGAAGTGGCCGTGGCTCGCCCGGCGGGTGCACGACGCCGTCGGGCCCGGGTGGCACGTCGTGCGCCTCAGCTACGGCCGTATCGGCGAGCCGACGCCCGACCCCACCCCCGAGGAGGCGGCCCGCGACGCGTCGGCGCTGCTCGGCGTCGACCTGACCGGCCGCGTGCGGGACAGCCTGCACCAGCGCTGGGACGGTTCGCTGCCCCCGCCGACGCCGGCCTACCGAGTCGTCGTCAAGGAGATCGAGGAGGCCGTGCTTGCCCAGCCCGGGCTCGACGCGACCGGCGGCTGGATCGCCGGAACGGGCCTCGCGGCGATCGTCGGGCACGCACGGCGCACGGCCGAGCGGCTCGGGGAGCCGGGTTCTGACACAACGTTCTGACAGCGCGCCAGCAACCGTGTGAGATGTGCGGCCGGGTTTCGTCCCCGCCGGGATCGGGTAGAGACTGGGATGGTGACCCCGACCCCCCTTCCCGTCAGCACACCCGGAAGCGCCCCCGGAAGCACCCCGGACGACGTCGCGCCGATCCGCCTCGGTACGCGCGCGAGCGCCCTCGCCACCACCCAGAGCGGGCTGGTGGCCAAGCGCCTGGAGGAGCTGACCGGCCGGCCGGTCGAGCTGGTGCACATCAGGACCGAGGGCGATGTGAAGACGGGGAGCCTCGCGAGCCTCGGCGGCACCGGGGTGTTCGTGACGGCCTTGCGCGAGGCCCTGCTGGACGGGCGCTGCGACGTCGCCGTCCACTCCCTCAAGGACCTGCCCACCACTCCAGCACCCCACCTCACCTTCGTGACGCCCGAGCGCGCGGACCCGCGCGACGCCCTGTGCGCCCGCGACGGGCTCACCCTCGCGACGCTGCCGCGCGGCGGGCGCGTGGGCACGGGCTCGCCCCGGCGCGCCGCTCAGATCCGCGCCGCCCGGCCGGACCTGGAGGTCGTCGACATCCGCGGCAACGTCGGCACCCGGCTCAACCGGGCGCTGGGTCCGGAGGCCGACCTCGACGCCGTGGTGCTCGCCTACGCGGGGCTCGCGCGGCTGGGCCGTACCGAGGTGGTCACGGAGGCTCTCGACGTCGACGTCGTCACCCCGGCGCCCGGGCAGGGCGCGCTCGCGGTCGAGGTGCGTACCGCCGACATCGTGTCCGATCCTTCGACAGGCTCAGGACACAGCCTCGCCGAGGCGATCCACCTGCTCGACCACCGCCCGACCCGCCTCGCGGTCCTCGCCGAGCGTTCGGTGCTGGCGCGGCTGGAGGCCGGGTGCGCCGCACCGGTCGGCGCGTACGCCACGGTGTCGGGCAGCGTCCTCCGGCTGCGGTCCGTGGTGGCCGCGGTGGACGGCACGGAGCAGATGTCGCGCGGCGGTGAGACGCGCCTCTCCCCGGACATCGCACCCGAGGTGATCGACGACGCCGCCCGGGCGCTGGGCATCTCTGTCGCCGAGCACCTCCTGGCGGACGGTGCCGAGCGACTGGCCCCGCTGAGCACCACCGTCCCGGAGAAGGCGTGACCGAACCTGGCTCCCGTACGGCCGCGGCGCACGGACAGACGGCCGTCCTGGTCGCCCGTTCCCCTGAGCGTGCCGCCGGGCTGCTCGCACTGCTGCGCGCGCACGGGCTCGACCCGGTAGCCGCCCCCGTGATCGAGCGCGCTGCGGTCGAGGACCGGGCGAAGCTCGACGCGGCCCGCGAGCGCCTCGCCGACGGAGCCTACGAGTGGGTGGCGATCACGAGCGTGAACGCGGTGGACGCCCTGCTCGGTGCGGCGGTTCCCGACACCGTCCGATGGGCCGCCGTCGGCCCCGCCACGCAGCAGGCGCTGGCCAGGCACGGCGTCACCGTCGACCTGGTCCCTGCCACCGCCACAGGTGCCGGGCTCGCCGAGGCGTTCCCCGCGGCGCCTCGCGGCCGGGACACAGCGCCCCGCGTGCTGCTCCCCCTCGGCGACCTCGCGTCCGACACGCTGCGCGCGGGCCTCGTGGCCAAGGGGTGGGCGGCCGACGTCGTGACGGCCTACCGGACGGTGACCCGGGAGCTCCCCCCGGAGCTCCGGCGGCCCTACGACGTCGTCGTGGTGACCTCCGGCTCGGTTGCGCGCCAGGTCGCGCAGCAGCTCGGTCCGCAGCGGGTCGTGGCCATCGGGGAGCCGTCGGCCCGCGTAGCGGGCGACGTCGGGCACACGGTGCTCGCGGTGGCCGACGAGCCAACGGACGAGTCCCTTGCCGACGCCGTGACCGCGGCACTCGTCAGCACCTGATGCACCTGTCATCTCACGTCTGCAGAACAGAAAGTAGGACACCTTGAGCTCCACCGGGATCGTGTACCGACCGCGTCGTCTGCGCGCCACACCGGGCATGCGCCGGCTGGTCGCGGAGACCCGGCTGCACCCGGCCGACCTGGTGCTGCCGCTCTTCGTCAAGGAAGGGCTGACCGAGCCAGCGCCGCTGACGAGCATGCCCGGCCAGGTGCAGCACACCGAGGAGTCCCTGGTGGGGGCGGTGCGGGCCGCACGCGACGCCGGGCTCGGCGGCATCATGCTGTTCGGCATCCCCGCCGTCAAGGACGCGAGCGGCTCGCAGGCCGACGCGCCGGACGGGATCCTGCAGCGGGCGCTGCGGGCGTCGCGGCAGGTGCTGGACGAGGTGGTCTCGACAGGCTCGACACCCGGTGGCGCGGCGACCCCCGTCCTCATGGCCGACACGTGCCTCGACGAGTTCACCGACCACGGCCACTGCGGCGTCCTCACGTCCACAGGGGCTGTGGACAACGACGCGACGCTCACCCGCTACGCCTCCATGGCGGTGGCGCAGGCGAAGGCGGGCGCTGACGTGATCTCGCCGTCGGGCATGATGGACGGCCAGGTGGCGATGATCCGGGACGCCCTCGACGACGCCGGCTTCGTCGACACGAGCATCCTTGCCTACAGCGCCAAGTACGCGAGCGCGTACTACGGCCCGTTCCGGGAGGCCGTGGACTCGGAGCTCAAGGGCGACCGCAAGACGTACCAGATGGACTTCGCCAACAGCCGTGAGGGGCTGCGGGAGGCCGACCTGGACCTCGCCGAGGGCGCGGACATCGTGATGGTGAAGCCGGCCGGGTCGTACCTGGACGTGCTGCGCGCCGTCGCCGACCGGAGCGACGTGCCGGTGGCGGCCTACCAGGTGTCGGGCGAGTACGCGATGATCGAGGCGGCCGGCGCGAACGGCTGGATCGACCGCGACCGCGCGGTCCTGGAGTCGGTGACGAGCATCAAGCGAGCGGGCGCGGACGTGATCCTCACGTACTGGGCCCTGGAGATTGCGGAGTGGATCAAGTGAGCGAACCGGTGGATCGCCCGGCCCCGGTGGTCGAGCCCGTCGAGACCCGAGAGCCTGTCGAGACCCAGGGCCTGCGCCGGGCACCGGAGGCGAACCATGCGGCGTTCCTGCGCGCGCAGGGCGCCATCCCTGGCGGCGTGAACTCGCCGGTGCGCGCGTACCGGAGCGTGGGGGGTGACCCGCGGTTCCTCGCCTCGGCCCGCGGTCCGTACGTCACGGACGTGGCCGGGCGGGAGTACGTCGACCTGGTGTGCTCGTGGGGTCCGGCCCTCCTCGGCCACGCGCACCTCGACGTCGTCGCGGCCGTGCAGGAGGCCGCCGCGCGCGGCCTGTCGTTCGGCGCCCCGACGGTCGCCGAGGTCGACCTCGCGGAGGAGGTCCGACGCCGGGTGCCTGCCGCCGAGCGCGTGCGGCTCGTCTCGACGGGCACGGAGGCGACGATGACGGCTATCCGCCTCGCCCGCGGGTTCACGGGCCGGCCGCTGGTCGTCAAGTTCGCCGGGTGCTACCACGGGCACGTGGACGGGCTCCTGGCGGAGGCCGGCTCGGGTGTCGCGACGCTCGCGCTGCCGGGTTCCGCCGGTGTCACCGAGGCCACGGCCGCCGAGACGCTCGTGCTGCCCTACAACGACCTCGCGGCCGTCGAGGCGGCGTTCGCCCAGCGCGGCTCCGAGATCGCCGCGGTCATCACCGAGGCGTCGCCCGCGAACATGGGCGTGGTGCCGCCCGCCGAGGGGTTCAACGAGGGGCTCCGGCGGATCACCGCCGAGCACGGCGCGCTGTTCGTCATGGACGAGGTGCTCACCGGCTTCCGCGTGGGCCCGTCCGGCTGGTGGGGTGTCGAGAACGACGCCATCCGCGCCGCCGGGGGCGACGGGTACACGCCCGACCTGTTCACGTTCGGGAAGGTCGTCGGTGGCGGCATGCCGGTCGCGGCGCTCGGGGGGCCGGCGTCGATCATGGACCACCTCTCGCCCCTCGGCCCCGTCTATCAGGCGGGCACGCTCTCCGGTAACCCCGTCGCGGTCGCCTCGGGTCTCACGACCCTCCGCCTGGCCGACGACGCCGTCTACGCCCGGGTGAACGAGGTGGCCGCCACGCTGTCCGACGCCGTGGGCGAGGCGCTGAGCGCCGAGGGCGTCGAGCACCGCGTGCAGCGGGCCGGCTCGCTGTTCTCGGTGTTCTTCGGTCCGCTGGCCGCCGCGTCGGGGGTGCGCGACTACGCGCAGGCCCAGGCGCAGGAGACCTTCCGGTACACGGCCCTGTTCCACTCGATGCTGGCGTCGGGGATCAACCTGCCGCCGTCGGTGTTCGAGGCCTGGTTCGTCTCCGCGGCGCACGACGACGCCGCGGTGAACCGGATCCTGGAGGCGCTGCCCGCGGCGGCGAGGGCAGCGGCGACCGCGCGCCCCTGACGCCGTTCCGGTCGGCACCCGGCCGGGGGGGTAGGTCTACCCATCGACGCTGGTCCGCTCCTTTGGCATCCTTGGCCAGGACCTGACCAGTGCGGACGAGGGAGCGCCATGGGCGGCGAGCTGCTCAAGATCGATCTTGCCGAAGTCGACACGACTTCCGAGAAGCTGAGTTTCATCGCGGAGAACCTGCGGAGCGCGGAGAACGACGCCGCGACCGTCGCGGGGATGATCCCGCACGACGGTCTCGCCGGCTGCGTCCAGAAGTTCGGCGACGACTGGAACAAGGCCCGCGAGGAGATCATCAGCAAGGTCGAGGCGGCCAACAAGGCAGGCGAGCAGATCTTCCTGGCGTTCACCGACCTCGACGCGAAGCTCGCCGGCGCACTGGAGAGGAAGTGACGTGACCAGTCCGTACCAGGCCCTCGCGATGGCCGAAGAGATCGCGGAGATACCCGGCGACGCCGACGGCATCCTGGCGCAGGCCAACAAGTACACGGACATGGCGGAGATCGTCTCCCGTGCGGCCCAGGACCTGCGGACCATCACCGACAACCCGGAGCGGTACAGCGCGCTGTCGACGGACAAGTGGCTGGCCAAGACGGAGGAGGTGATCCCGAAGATCGAGGACGTCAAGGGCCGCTACGAGGTGGCGGGCACCGAGCTCGCCGCGTTCGCCAACGTCCTGTCGGAGGCCCAGAGCACGGCCCGCAGCTCGGTCATCACGCGCGACAACCATGTCGAGGCCCTGCAGAACCTGAACGGGCAGATCCTCGAAGCGGGCGCGCAGCCGATGCAGCGGCCGGGCGACGACGGTCCCACCCCCGCCGAGGAGGTCAACCGCCTGGAGGACGCGGCGGAGCCGCACATCACGGCGATCACGGGCGCGCACTCCGCGTGGCAGACGGCGACGGGCAACGTCGACGAACGCGCCCAGACCGCGGAGGACCGGCTCAACGAAGCCATCGACTCCGACGGCCTCAGCGATGGCGTCCTGGACGAGATCGGCTCCGCCGTCGACTCGTTCGTCGACTGGGCGGCCCCCGTCCTGAAGATCCTGAAGGACGTGCTCACCGTCCTGGCCGCGGTCGTGGGTGTCCTCTCCATCTTCTTCCCGGTCCTGGCGCCGCTCGCGCTCGGCCTCGCGGCCGCCACGTTCGCCCTGAGCCTCACGTTGGCGGCGACCGGCAACGGAACCTGGGCCGACGTCGCCTGGGATGCGGTAGGCCTGCTCTCGTTCGGTGTCGGGGCAGCGGCCGGCGCCACGGTCAAGGGCGCGCGCGCCCTGCTGCAGATGAACCGGACGACACGCCTCACCCGGCTGGCGACCAGCCGAGGCACGGGCCTCGCCCGCGCAATGACCCAGCAGAGCGGGCGCGTGAGCCGCAACTTCCAGAACGCCATGCGCAACGGCCTGCAGCTGGACGTGAACCCGAGCATCATGACGTACGCGCGGAATCCGAGCCTGATCGCGCAGGTCGCCCGCAACGGCAGCGTCGACGGTGCCCGGTTCGCCCAGATCGCGGCGAACGCCACCCGTGGACGCACCGCTACGACGGACCTCATCCCCATGGCGAACGCGAACCTCGGACGCTTTGCGGAGAACAGCAACAACGTGCTGGGCGGGCTGGCGCTCAGCGGCTGGCAGGCACACCAGGCGCTGGGCAACCTGGTGGGGAGCGACGGCAAGTGAGCCGGACAGCTCTACAGCTTGCCGCCTCCACCCCACGCAACCGGATCTCCGGCGTGGCGGCCACCTTCGTGCTGTTCTGGTGCATCCTCTCGCCCCTGCCCGTCGCCCTGCTCAGCAACTTCGAGAGCTTCACCGACGTCATCGGCTGGCAGTGGTGGTTACCCGCCGCGTCGTCGGCGGTGGCCGTGGTGCTGAACCTGCCCACGCCACACATCCCGCGAGAGCTGGTCCGTGGGCTCGACCACCCGGACAGGCACCGGACCGGACGCGGTGCCCTGTTCTGGTGGAGCCTCGGGGCGACCATCGTGATCCAGGTGCAGTACTCCGTCCTGGCGTACGACGACCCGAGGGTCGCCATCTTCGTGGACGGACAGTTCCCGCCCGTCCAGGCCGCGGCCTGGGTGACCCTCGCCGCCGCCGCGGTGGTCCTGCTCCGGTCGCTCGCCGGGACGCTCGGCTGGGTACCCGCCGGCTGGCAGGAGCTCACGGAGGACGACCTCCCACGACGCGTGACGGGCGGTAGCCGATGACGGGCGTGACCGGGCCGCTCTACCTCCGCGCTCTGTACTGGCTCTCGGTCGTGGCCGCGGTGATCTGCGTCGTCGTGGGGGTGATCCTCAACTCCGAGGTCAACGGGCCGGATGCGACGGGTATGGACCAGGCGCCGTTCTACCCTGTCCTCGCCCTGGTCACCTGGCTCGTCGCCGCCGCGTACGGGGCGCACGTCGTCGCATGGCTCCGCGCACCGGCGAGCGCCCGCGACCGGATCACCGGAGTCCGCCCCGCGCGGACCGTGTTCGACGGCGGCCTCGGCGTGATCGTCACGGCGATCGTCACCGTAGCCCTGACGACCAATGATCCCGGCGAACCCGGCGCAGCCGTCCTGTGGCTGCGCTGGATCCCGGTGCTCCTCGTGCTCGCACTGACGCTGGTCGCCGCCGTCGGCGGCGCGCGGTCGGCGCACGACGCACCGTCCACCGACAGCGCTGACCACGAAGGGCTCGTATGACCACGACGGAACGCACGCGCCGCGGCCCCGGCTACTCCCTCATCCTTCCCCCTGGCTTCGTGCTGATCCCGACCCAGGGGGATGTCGCGACCACGGTGCGCACCAAGGTTCGGGCCCTCTACGACACGCTCGACGACCGTGCCAGGGGACGCCTGCGGATCGCGGAACGCAAGCTGACCGAGTACGCCACCGACGCCGGCCGAAAGGGCGTCGTCGACATCGTGCTGCCGGTGAGCAACTACTGGAACGCACCCTTGTCGATCGGCATGGGATTCGGCCCGGCCCGGCCGGACTCCGACCCAGGCGGGAAGGTCGTGCCCACCCGGGCGGGCAACGCGCTGCGCAGCGTCGTCGAGCGGCCCGAGGCTCCGGGGTTCGAACGGGCCGAGGCCCCGGACGGCTCGGCCATGGGCGAGGGCAGGACCGTGTGGCGCACAGTGCACCACGTCTGGAAGACGCCGGACGCGGGCGCAGGCCTGCTGGTCGGCACCTTCTCGGTCTCGGGCGACGACGAGCCCGAGCTCGCGCCCCTTGCCGACGCCCTGACGGACCTCGGCGACACGATCATGGGTTCCCTCGTGTGGACGGGCCTCGACGACGCCCCTCGTGCGGAGCCCGCACAGGAGGCACCGCAGTGACTATCCACATCGACCTCGACACGTATCACTGGACGCTCGTCCCCGAGTCCTACCCCGCCGGCGAGATCGCCGGCCCCGAGGCCTGGGCGAAGCTGGTTGCGGACCTCGCCGCCGAGGCGTGGGAGTACGACGAGCGGACGCGCGGCGTGCTCGAGGAGGAACTCCGGCTGCATGCCGAGCGACCCCGAGCCGGCGCGGAGCACCGGTTCATCATGATGGGCCTGCCGAACGCCGAGTTCGTGTCCGTCGACGTGCACGACCTGCCCCGCGGCGACGAGGTCGACGACGACGTGCTGCTCGGCCTCCCGGACGAGCGCATGACCAGCCCCGCGGCCATCGAGACCGTCGAGGGCCGCCTGGGGACAGGACGGCGCGCGGTGCGATACCTGGCGGCGCCCGAGCTGGGCTACGACATCGTCGCCGCCGTGAACTGGGCGTGGCGCACCGAGGAGCAGGACGTCGTCGTCACCTTCGGCACGCCGAACCTCGTCCAGCTCGACCAGCTCCTGCCGCACCTGGACGAGTTCGCCGCGTCGATCGGCCTGCGCGCGTCGGATCCCGCTCCGTGAGCCTGGCCGGCTGACCGTCAGGTCGCGGCGGCCACCGCCTCCGGCCAGGTGAACCACTCCACCGGGACGGCCTCGTCGATCCGTTGCACCTCGTGCTCGGCGAGGACCCCCGTGGCGAGCAGCCCACGCGCCACCAGCCGCGCGACCAGGCCGGCGCCCGCAGGGCTGAAGTGCGTGTTGTCCTGCCGCTCGGGCAGGAAGTCGAGCAGGCTCGCCTCGGGGCCGAGCTCCTGCCACAGCGCGAGAGTCTGTGCCGTGATGTCGAGCAGGCGTACACCCTCGTCGCCGGCCAGCGCCCGCATCGCGTCCGGATAGAAGCCGTGCGATGCGGCGGCGTTCCCGTCGTCATCGAACCGCCGGCGCGACGCGGGGGTCAGCAGCACCGGCTCAGCGCCCCGCTCCCGGGCGGCGTCGAGGTAGCGCCGCAGGTGGGACCGGTAGGAGGTCCACGGTTCGGTGCCGATGCGCGGATCCGTCTTCTGGTCGTTGTGCCCGAACTGGACGAGCAGGACGTCGTCGGGCCGGATGCCGCCCAGGATGGCGTCGAGGCGTCCCTCGGTGAGGAAGCTCCGGGAGCTGCGGCCGTTCATCGCGTGGTTGTCCACCTCGATGCCTGGCGCCAGGTACCAGGGCAGAGCCATGCCCCAGCCCGTCTCCGGGGCGGCGGCGGCGTACTTCTGCGCGGCGGTGGAGTCACCGGCGATATGGATACGGCGGGTTACGGGGGCGGGCATACCGTTCTCCTTCAGAGGACGTCTTCAGAGGGCTTCTTCAGAGGGCGTCGGCCAGGAGCCGGTCGAACCCGGCATCTTCAGGGTTGGTGTGGCACGCCGAGGGCTACTCGTCCACGCGCTTTCCGTCCGGGCCGCGCACCATGTCCGGGGTCGCCTCACGGAGAAGGTCGATGTCCGGCGGGGTCGTGTACGTGCCCACCGCGACCTCGTCGGTCGGCTCGCACTTCTGGTTCGACTCACCTCCAGAAGTGACACGCCAACCGTCCCGTAGCTCGCTCACCCAATACTCGTGCTCGACAAACTGTTCCTGCTCGATCCGGTAGGCACCGTCCTGCTCTTGGAGCTTTCCCTGCTCGAACGTGTCACCGACCGCGAGAGTCCACCGTGGAGCCATCCTCTGGCATGTATGCACCGCGAACTCGTTGTCCTGGATCTTTTCGATCTCAGTCACCTCGAACGACGGCGGCCCCTCCCACATCGATGCGCTGTCGACCGGGGACTGACGGATGAACGACGCGGTAGACCTGGCATGGCTGAGGACCATTGCGTTGGTCGCGGTCTCAGTCAGGGCGGGGTCAGAATAGTTGAAGGCGTTGTCCGCGGCGTGCTTCTGCACGACGTACTCCCGCACGACCTGCACCCGCGGATCATCCTCGAACTTTCCGGTGTTCTGACCGCTCCACTCGACCTCGGAGTGCACCGGTAGCGCCGCGGGGCCGCACCCGCCGAGCAGCACCACAACGATGCCGGCAGTAAGAGTGGTGCTCATAGCTCTGTTCACGTGCCGCTCTCGCCTCCCTCTTCAACCACACCCTGACGAGCGACAGTCCAGCGTCTAATCGTCCACGCGCCTTCCGCCCGGGCCGCGCACCATGTCGGGGGTGGCCTCATGGAGAAGGTCGATGTCCGGCGGAGTCGTGTACGTGCCGACCGCAAAATCGTCGGTCGGCTCACACTCCTCAGTACTCACCCCTCCACCGCTAACGCGCCAGCTCCCCAGCGCATCACTCACCGAGTACTGGTGCTTGACGAAATGTTCCTGCTCAATCCGGTACGCGCCGTCCCGCTCCTGGATCTTCCCCTCGTCGAAGGTGTCCCCGATCGCGAGAGTCCACCGTGGAGCCACCCTCTGACATACATGCACGTCAAAGGTGTGCTCCAGACGCTCACGCTTCACGATGTTTGTCACTGTGAATGACGGCGGCCCCTCCCACATGGAAGCGCTGTCGACCGGAGACTGGCGGATGGAGGACGCGGTGGACCTAGCCAAGCTGAGAACTGTTGCGTTCGTTGCGATCTCAGTCAGCGCGGGGTCGGAGTAGTTGAAGGCGTTGTCCGCGGCATATACCTGCACGACGTACTCCCGGACAACCTGCACTCGCGGGTCGTCCTCGAACTCCCCCGCGTTCTGGCCCTCCCACTCGACCTCGGCATGCACCGGCAGCGCGGCCGGTCCGCACCCGGCAAGCAGCGCCACCAGCACGCCGGTAGCAAGGGTGGTGCTCAGAGTTCTGTTCACGTGCCGCTCTCGCCTTCCTGTTCAGCCCGGTTGATCCAAGCCCCGTACGCGTTAGAAAACTCCGTGTTCTTCCGCTCGGCGAACGCTGTCACGCTCAACGACTGCTGCCCGTGCGCCCCGATGTAAGCGTCATATGCCACCGCTGACTTGCTGGCCAGCTGATCGGCCATGCCTGCCAACCGGGCACGCTCGCTCTGCTGGACCTCCTCGACCTGGGTTGCCAGGTGCGCGTCGGCAATCTCATTGATCTTGTCCATCGACCAGTTCACGACGACCTCCGGGGCGACTTTCTTCGCGCCAGCCGCCAGCGTCGAGGTCCCCAGGTCGACCGCCCCTTCGACCCTCTGGTCCACCCGTAGCGCTTCCTCGCTCACCGCCACGAGCCGGGCGCCCTCCAGAGCACCGTCGACCTGGAACAAAAGGTCCGCATTATCGGCCGACTCCAGCTCGCTCGTGTTCCCGAATGAGGCCCGCACCCGCTCGTTGAAATCCTCGACGGCCCGGTTTGCGACCTCCATCCCCGACTCATGCGCCAGGACCGGCCCCAGCGCCCGGGCCAACTCTCGCTGCGTCGCGTTCACCACCGGCACCCGCTCGTCACCCCCCACCAGCATTACGTCTGCGTGGTAGTTGCCCGATGGGCCTCCGATCACGCCGTTTACCGCGAACTGCGGGAGCTGCTGCATCATTGCCTCGGCCAGACGCTCAGCGCCCTGCGGGGTGATCCGCTCCGGAACCAGGCCCTCGTTGGCCGCGAGTTGCTCAAACACCAGCGTGGAAAGGTCCGCCACCGCGATCTGGGTCTCGGCGTTTCTGCCGCTCCCGAGCAGCGAGCCGTCTGCGTACTGCGCGCCGGACCAGAGATCCGCCACGACCTCGACCCGCCCTTGCCGATCCATACCGACCTCGCTGAAGTAATGCGCCACCCGCTCGTCACCTAAAACCATGCCTGTGATCGGGTCTGCCCCTTCCGCGGTGAGCCAGTCCAAAGCAGCATCGGGATACTCAGCCAGCGTAGACAGCACCACAGTGCTCTCGTCCCACCACAGCTTTTCTCCCGCCCCGCCAGCGCCCGGCTGATCAGCGAGGTAGGCAATCCCGCGCTGACTCGGCACCACCCCGGTACCGCGCTCCCAGTAGTCCAGCTCGTCCGCGACCGCCACGGTCAGCTCCCGCCCCATCAGCTCCTGCTCACCACCCGCGAACAAGAACCCGACCGGCGCACCATCCCGCCTGGCATTCACCCCGACCATCATGTCGCGAGCGAACTTCTCCGCCTTGGCCTGCCCAGCAGACCCCTTGCGATCCCAGACCCGGCTCGCCCCCACCACACCCGCACGCACCGCGACCAACGCCGCCAGCGCCGCCGCCCCGTAGACCTCATCGTCACGATCGTCGTACGCACTGGCACCGATGGTGCTCATCGCACCAACCACCGCGGCCCCGCCAGCACTGGCCACCGCGGCAGGCATGACCTTGGGACCACCGAACAGCTCCGTCGCCAGCACCAACGCCTGCGCGTCAGACGCCTCAGCGTCCATCGCCCCCGCGCCGACCAGCGCGTCGGTGACCAGTCGACGCCGCACCACCGGCGGCAGGTCCGACTCATCGATCGCGTCCTTCATCAACTCCCGCTGCCACGACGGCAGCCCGTCCCACCACGCCAGCACCGCTTCCGGCGACGCGGTCCGGAGCCACTTCTCGGTCGGGACAAAGCCCTGCGAGCCCGGCCTCGAGGGGAAGCCCAGCCCTGCGTCGCCGAACAACCTGAACCCGCCAGCACCCGAGCCTTGGCCCTGTCCGTGCAGCTTGCGCGCCAGCTCCTCGTCCGCCGCCTGCAGCTGCCCCATCACCGTGCGCGCCAACGCCAACAGCTCTTCGTGGTACTCCACCAGCTGTCTCGCCTGCAGATCCTGCGCCGCAGCCAGCCTCGTCACTACCCACGACTCACCGCGCATCGCCACCGAGCGCCGCAAACTCTCGGCCTCCCGCTCCACGTTCCCCAGCCGCAGTTTGCACGCCGACACTTCCTCCACCCAAGCGTCCATATGGTCAGCCCCGGTGAAGAACGCCTCGTACTCGTCCTGACCACCGGTCTTGACGGCCGCCATCTTCCCTCGCAGGTCGGACGCCTCAGGAGCGCTGTGGTACTCCCCCAAGGACTGCCAGTTCCCGTGCACCTCCGACGTCACGCTCGATGTCTTGGCACCCAGCCGCCGCGCCAGGGCTGCCTGCTGCGCCACCCACTCGATCCCGAGCGAATACGACCGGTACGGGAACCGACTCATATCGATCAACCCGTCCGAGTCCTGCAGATCCGCGGACGTCACCACGCGAGACCGTCCCCACCGGACTTCTCCTCGCGCCTTGAGAGCGCTTCGGTCTGCTGAGCCATCTCACGATCGCCCGCTTCGTAGACCTCGATCACCTCAGCCGCCGCTGTGACCGCAGTCTCCGCCCGGTTCCGCAGCTTCTCGACGGCCTCGGCTCGCTCCTCGAAGAACACACTCACCGCGCCGCCGACCAACAACGAACCGGCATCACCGGCATCGACTGCCCGCGCCTCACGCACCACAGCCGAAAGATCCCCGGCCCGATGCCCTGTCTGCCGCACCACTGCGCGGGCAGACGCCGGCTGCACACTGAACTTCATCCCCGTGATCCTCTCCGGCAATATCTTGGAGTCGCGCCAGCCGGGCGCCATCCTCGGCCTACTGCGTGATGACCTGAGCCTCGCCCATCACGATGTTCGCCTTCGCTTCGAAGTCCCGCAGGATCGTCCCTCGCTGATCCATGCCCTCCCACTGCACTGTCCAGTACGACGTTGCCGTCACCTCGTACTCACCCTGCTTCGTGTAGCGATATCCACAGTCGGGAGAATCCATGATGTCGAACCGGTCCTCGTACACGGTGCCCGGACCGGTACACGTCACGGTGTTGCCGTCTCCCATGTCCCACACCACTTTGTCGACGTTCGCCGTAGCCGTGACCGACGCCGTCCCTGCCGTCGCTGTCATCGAGATCGGGCCAAACGTGTTCGGCGCTGGTTCGTTCACCCACATCCACTGCGGCATCCCAACGATTCCTACTCGGTCGGGGCCCTCCTCAGGAACGATCCCGATATCGATCGGGTTCAGGTCCATCTGCGACACCGCACGCAACGCCAACTGCTCCGCATCCGGGCCACCCGGATCTGGGACGGACGCAATCCAGCGGTCGAATGCACAGTCCGACACCCACGACTGATCCGGCTGCCCCAAGCATGCCGGCGGAGTGCAAGTGATGATCAACCCGTCCGTGTGTCCCTCCCACACAGGGTTGCCAGTCGGGGGCGGCGGATCCACTGCGGCCACGTAGCAGCCTCCGTCCCAGATGCCGGCACTCGTGCGGCATGGAATTACCTCTCCGTTGTCGGTGCACGCCGGCTTTCCGCCACTCCCCGGGCCAACTGTCGGAACCTCGGCACCACCCCCCGAAGGGCCATCACCCGCAGTTTCCTCAGCCTCGCCAGTACAGATCCCCGTGGCCTCATCACAGATGACCTCGGCATTAGCAGGCGCTGCCGCTGCAAGCAGAGAGAAACAACAGAGTGCGAGCACGAACAGCGCCCGCCTCAGCACGACTTGTCCTTCTGGTACTCGGTATACGCCACCAGCCATGGACCGTCCGGATACTCATAGTTAGCCACTCCGACCCTCATGACCCCTCGGTCGTTGCGGTCTGCGGGGATAATTGACTCGCCAGCTTTGTCGATGGTGTCAAGGTCGGTCACGTCATAGCAGACGTTGAAATCGACGTATGGAATCTCCGGCGGCGTCACCTCCGGCTTGAAAGCCAAGTCCACCTTGTCAGCCTCGACCGAGGCGATCTCAGTCGCGCCGATCTGGTGCAATCCCTGCTCTCCAGCGGCACCGTGCAACCTCTTCAGGTCGTTTTCGGCCGTCCCGATGGCGACCTTCCCGAACCACTGGTGCTTGAACGCCGCCGGATCTTGCAGCGCCTCGTCCTTCATCTGGAAGTAGGCCGAGACGAGAGGCTCTGCCTGCTCGATCGCCTTGTCCTCCGGAGACAGCTCCGCCGGGGACGGTGACATGGTTGGCGACGAAGTCCCCGAAGCAGTCGGCTCAGCAGCAGGCTCGGTGCCCCCAGAACAGGCTCCCAGGCTCAACCCGAGCCCCACGACAGCGACAGCGCTCACGGTGCGGGCACCGATACGAGTAGTACGGGACATACGGGTCCTCCTACGGGACAAATGAGTTCTCATCAGAGGGCGTCGACCACCAGCCGGTCGAACCCGGCGCCCGGATTCTTCAGCGCGGCCAGGAATTGCTCCGTCTCGGGCTGCAGATCGCACTCGAGGCGCTCGGTGATGCTGAGCAGGCTCTCGATCACGTCGGACTGGGTCGGGACAGTCAACCCACGCATCAGCACGTTCGCTTCTTCTTGTACTCGACGAAAGCCACCAGCCACGGCCCGTCCGGGTACTCGTAATTGGTCACGCCGATCCGGGCAACACCCCGGTCCTTGCGCGCCGACGTGATGATAGACTCGCCGTTGTTCTTGACCGTGTCGAGGCCGCTCACGTCGTAGCAGACTGTGAACTCGACGTTCGGAATCCTCGGTGGGGTTACCTTGGGCTTGAAAGTCAGGTCCACTTTGGGATGCTCGATTGAGTCCAGCTCGGTTCCGCCGACCTGATGCAGTTCCTGTGCTTCAGTCGAATAGTGCAGATTCTGCAGCTCAAGCAGTGCCGAGGAGATGGCGACATCCTCATAATCTTTCGGATCGAAATCCGTCGGATCCTGCAACGAAGCATCAGCGACCTCGAAGTACTTTTGTACGGCCGGTTCGGCCAGACGGATCGCTTCGTCCTCAGGCGACAGCTCCGACGGCGACGGCGACGCCGTCGGCGAGGCTGAGACTGACTCCAAGGCACTCGGCTCAGCAGCAGGCTCGGTGCCCCCAGAGCAGGCTCCCAGGCTCAGCCCGAGCGCCACGACAGCGACAGCGCTCACGGTGCGAGCACCGATACGAGAAGTACGGGACATACGGGTCCTCCTACGGGACAAGTGAGTTCTCATCAGAGGGCGTCGACCATCAGCCGGTCGAACCCGGCGCCCGGATTCTTCAGCGCAGCCAGGAGCTGCTCCGTCTCGGGCTGCAGATCGCACTCGAGGCGCTCGGTGATGCTGAGCAGGCTCTCGATCGCCTCGGACTCCGCGTCGGCGTCACGGCTCTCGTGCGCGGCGAGGATCCGGACCCGCCACAGGCTCTCCTGCGCCGGCTCGACCCGCAGACCCACTGCGACGGCTTCCTCCGCGGAGCGCCAGCGCCCCTCCAGCAGACGCCGCTTCGCGAGCGCGTACGACGCATCCACGATCTCCGCGACAAGGCGTTGCCGGACCGGTTCCGCCCACGCGTACCGGCGGCCGTGCGCGCCCTCGAACGGCACACCACGCACCAGCGGGAGCGCCGTCTCGAGGTCCTCCACCGATGCTGCCAGCGGGGCGCCACCGAGCAGACCGTCCCACTCGCCGACGTCGGTGGTGACCGACGGCAGCAGCCCGTACCCGCCGTCGGCCTGGTGCCGGGGCAGGTAGTCCTGACCGTCGGCGTCCTGCCCGAGCCAGCGGCGCAGGCGCGATATCGCCGCGTTCCGGGCGCTCAGGTTGTCTGTTCCCGGACGATCGGGCCAGATCGCGTCGTCGATGGCGGTGCGCGTCGCACCCGGGTGCAGCGCGAGGAACGTCGCGAGCTCCAGCAGGCGGGCTCGCTTGCCGTCCTCCACGGTGCCGGCCGAGTCCCGCAGGTCCACCGGACCGAGCGCGAGGATCCGGGGAACGCCGCCCGACGACGCGGAGTCGGCGCGCGGAGCCGGGACGATCGCGATCTCAAGGGTGTCGGGGGCGGGCTCGTCGTACTCGGTCGCGTACGGGATCTCGACAGGCTCGATCAACGAGGTCGGCTCGATCAACGAGGTCGGCTCGATCGACGAGGTCGGCTCGACCAGCGAGGCCTGTTGGGTCTCGGCACGCTCAGCCACCGAAAGTGGCTCCAGGACCGGCGTGATCGCCTCCACCTCCGCGACGCTCGGCTCCGACTGCCCCGTTCCCTCGAGCTCGCCGGGGTCCGCCAGGGAGACGAGCCGCAGCAGGTGCCCGTACTGCTCGGCCGGGAGGCGCTGTGGACGCAGCTCCAAGCCGATCGGCGACAGCAATGCCAGCTCCTGATCGGGCAGGAGCTGGAGAGCCCATTCGCCCACGCTGGTGCCGCCGGTGATCGTCGCCAGGGCCACGTGCGGCAGGTCGTCCATCAGCCTGGCCATGCGCACTCGTTGGGCGTCGGAGACCTGGCCGGCGAGCAGCACGATCTCGGGGACCCAGGCGTCGGGCACCGCCCCTGTCACGCGGGCCGTGTAGAGGTCAGGCACACTCTGCGCGGCGAGCGCCGCGCGGTCGGCGTGCGCGCGCTGAGTCAGGTCCTCGATGATCCGACCGACGGTCGGCAGGTAGCGGATACGGCCCGTGCGCATCGTGTCCTCGAGGTCGGGGAAGGCGCCCACCAGGGTGACTTGCAGGTCGTCGGCCCACACGGAGGTGGCGAGCTCGACGGCGAGTGCCGCGAGGATCTCGCGGGTGGCGGCGTCGTCGCCGGTGATCCCCAGTGCCCCGAGGTGCTCGAGGTTGAGGAAGACGTGACCTTGGTCGTCGTCGGACCCGATGGTGACGAGCGTCGGGTAGGGGGCGGGGACGACGGCGGGGTCCGCCGGAGGGAGCCGCCGCAGGTCGCTGACGTCGAGCGTCCAGACCGTGGAGTCGCCCGCGTTGCGCCACGGCTGGGGCAGGAGCGTCGGCTCTTCGAGGTACAGCTCGAAGGCCTGGGCGGTCAGCCGGGCCGCGCGCACCACGGGGAGCGCACGGCCCGACTCGACGCACAGGCTCGCCAGAGAACGCAGCGCCAGGTCGACGGCCTCCACCGACATGTGGTCGGCGGCGGCCCGGATCGTCTGCTCGAAGGTCGCGATGTTCCCGGCGGGAAGGGGGATGCGCTGCCCCGGTCGGCGCACCCGCTGCTGGCCCCGCCGGCGGCGCGCGAGCACGGCGAGCACCCCGGCGGCCAGTACCGTGCCCACGCCGGCGGCGGTGGCGACCTGCCAGGGGGCGTCTTCAGACATGCCGTCGTCCGCGGCCTCGGTCTGGGCAGTGTCACCCACCTGTGCATCCGAGGCGGGCGGCTGCGTCTTGGTCTCGACAGGCTCGACCTGCGACGGAGGCTCGACCTGCGACACCGGCTCGACCTGCGACGGTGCCTCTGTCGACGACGTCAGCTCGGCGGCCCGGCGTTCCTCTGCGGCCTCTGGCGCGACGTCCCCAGCGCCCGGTACCTCCACGGTCCACCCCGGGTGGATCAGGTCCGGGTCGGTCAGCTGAGCGCCACCGGGCTGCTCGACGTCCCGCGTCGCCTCGAACAGCTCCGGATAACGGGTGGCGTCGCCGAGCTCCTCGGCGGCGATGCCCGACAGCGTGTCGCCCTTCTCGACCACCACGGACTTGTCGCCGTCCGCCGCGTCCCCGGGGTCCGCGGAAGGCGACGTCTCGGGCGCCGCCGGGATCGTGAGGACCCAACCGGTCGTCAGGAAGGCCGGGTTGTCGGCGAGGTGCTCCTGGTTGAGCTCGACGATGTCCCGGAACCGGTGTCCGTCACCCAGGTAGTTCTCGGCCAGCCCCCACAGCGTGTCGCCGCGCACCACGGTGTGCTCGACGGTGCTGGGCGCGGCCTTCTTCTCTGCTTGCTTCTCTGCTTGCTTCTCTGCTTGCTTCTCTGCTTGCTTCTCTGCTTGCTTCTCTGCTTGCTCCGTCGTCTGACGTCGGTCGGTTGCCTCGTGCGTCGGAGGTGCTGTCCGCTCCGCGGGAGCTTCGACCGCGACCGGTGCGGACACCGACACTGTGTGTTCCTGCGGCACCGGCGCCGCACCCGCCGGCAGGACCGCCGCGTTGGCCATCGGCACCGCGGTGAACAGGAGCAGCATGGCACCGACCAGGCCGCGGGCGGCGCTCTGCGGCAGCTGCAGTCCGGGGAGCCGGGGCGCTCGAACACCTCGGAGCTGCGAGACCAGCTCGACGAGGATCGACAGGGCCAGGAAAGCCCAGGCCAGCCAGCCGGCCACCTGCAGCACGACCATGAACAGCGTGCCGTCGTCCCGCGCGGTCAGCAGATCGACCAGTGAGCCGAACGACGGCGTGCCACCCTGGAACGGGTCGGCGCCGACGGCGAGCAGCACGAACGGCAGGCCGACGGTCACTCCCACGATCAGCAGCAGCGCCAGCAGGCCCTTCAGACGACGCATCACTGCTCGATCCCTCCAGCGACCCGTGCGACACGTGCCTCACCCTCACCCGACACCCGCATGGAGCTCAGGCCGATGAACGACAGGAACTTGGTCTGATAGACGTCGCTGGTCCGCACCACCACGCGATCGCCTCCCGGCACCGTGACCGACCCGGTCATGTCCGTCGAGGCGAGGTAGGTCTGGGCGGCGACGGCGGCCTGGTGCGCGTTCGCCTGCGCACCCTGCCCGCGGATGGCCGACCCACCTTGGAGCTGCTGCCCGCCGACACGAGCGGCCTGGGCGGCTACGTCACGGGCATGCTGCTGTGCGTGCACCTGCCCCGTCAGGTCGACAGCGATACCCACACCGAGGATCATCACGAACGTCGACGTGATCAGCCAGGACGACACCGAACCTCGCTCGCGGGCGGCGGCTTCGGTCGTCAGTGAGCGTCTCAGGTGCCACATGTCAGTGCTCCCGGTAGGTGTCGATCGGGCTGGACATCGTCTTGGTGATCGTGATCGAGCCGGGCACCCCGGGCAGTGCGACGTCGGACAGGTCGACCGCACAGGACACGGTGGCCTCGACCGACGCCGGTGTGCCCGGGGGCGCGGCGAACCCGCTGGTGTCGACGGTGACGCTGCTGGTGCGGCACCGGATGTCCTGGTTGGCCAGGCTCGCCGCCGCCCCGTCCTCGGCCGAGGCGTTGGCCTCACCCTGGGTACGCGCGATCGACGCCGACCGTGCCGCCTGGGCCGCCACCGACTCGATGGCCTGGTTCGCGATCGCCACCCGTCCACCGGCGATGACCAGGGACCCGAGGAGCACGAACGCGGACACACCGATCACCGCTTCGATGGACGCCGACCCCCGTTCGCCGTCCCGGGCTCGCGCCCTGACACACACCCGTCGCATCCAGTGCCTCCAGGTCATGATCACGCGTGGCGATCAGTAGCAGATGTTCGGTGGGCGGGTCGTCAGTCGGTAATGCGGAACGAGTCGGCCGCGGCTTCGAGCTCCGTGGCGTGTTCCGCCCAGTAGTCCTCGGTCGTGGACACGGTCCACGAATGCTTCCGGCCGTCCCAGCCGTAGGCGGTGATCGTGATCGACCGTGCCGGACCGGACGGGGAGGCGCACGTGTAGGCGTAGCGCAGGGCGTAACCCTCACCGACCTCCTCCGTGCGCGGCGGGTCGACGACCGTCGCGTCACCGACACACCCCATTCCGGTAGCCTCACGCAGGTAGCCGATGTCCTGCGGTGACGCGGATCTCATGCCGTCCAGTCCGGCGTCTATCGCTCCGCGGACCTGGTCCTCAGTGGGCTCCGACGGTGGAGGGCTCATCACCGACCACTGCACGATCGCCTCGCGGCCGGACTGGTGCTCGACCCACTGGTCCGGGGTCTCGCCGTCGATGACGTGGGTGACGTTGTCCTGGCTGTCCTCTTCCCAGCCGGCCGGAACGCCGTACTCGGCAGGCGGGCGGCTCACCTGCGTGAGCTCCGGATCGGAGCTACCCCCGGATTCGGAGCTGCCCCCCGATGTCGTGCTCGCGCACCCTGTCAGGAGCAGTGCTGCCGCGACACCCGCGAACGCGCGCATGCCCACGGTTGCGGAGAGGTGGTTCCCATCGTGTCCGACACGGCTGTTCATGCTGCTGAGCTCCCAGGTGCAGTCTTCTGCCGTTCGGCGAATCGGCAGGAACTTCGAGTCGATCTTTGTCCCGGTCATCCGGTGAGCCGCTCGACGGGCAGCGTCGCCGACTGCTGCACGGTCGGGGACCAGCCGGGAACGAGCGACACCGTGTGCGTGGTGACGGTCACCGTCGCGTGCGTCGCCGTCCGCTGCGCGGTGACCGATGTGCCCTTCAGCCCCACGGTCGTCGTGCTCACGTACGCGTGCGCCGCCGCTGAGCTCTCGGTGGTGGTACCGTGCTCCGCCGCCGCCGCACGTGCACCCTCCTGCGCCGCGGCCAGCGCCACGGCCCGGCCCTGGTACAGCATGGCTCCCTGCACGAACACGAACATCAGCGTGAAGAGGGCAGGTAGCAGGAAGACGTGCTCGATCGTGGCCGAGCCGCGCTCGCCGAACCTCCGGGAACGACGGACCCGGGATCGTGCGTGCCGAGGACGATAGGTCACCCGATCTTGCCCGCTTCGGTATTGACGAAGGTCGTGATCACACCGACCACGGTGCCGACGATGGCGATGACGGCCACTGCCCACAGGACGTGCTCGATCGTGACGTTGCCGCGCTCAGCGGCGTCGTCGGTCGGCCGGGCGCGTTCGGCGAGCTTCAAGCCGAAGGTGTGCAGTGTTGCGACGATGTGGAGCATCGGGCTCCCCTTTCCGGTGGTTCGTGCATCAGGGACGGTTCGGGCTGGTACGAGGCTGGGGCATCAGATGCCACCCATCACGCGCAGCAGGGCTGGGGTGACCAGGATGACCATGAAGACCACGCCCAACAGGGACATCGGCATGTTGATCCGCTCGCTGGCGGCGTTCGCCGTGGCGCGCTCGGTGTTCAGCATGGCCGAGCGCAGAGCGGTCGACCGGGCCCGGAGGTTGTCGTAGACCTGGGAGCCCTCACCGCTCATGCGCATGACGTCGGCCAGGTCGTTGAGCTCGGGCAGGCCGAGCTCGTCGGCGAGGTTCTGCAACGAATCCCAGGGCGCCACGCCGTTCCACCGGGAGCGCTGCAGCTCCTCGCTGATGCGGCGGAACACCCAGTTGTCACCGACCTCGGCTGCGCTCTCCATGGCTTGCCTCGACCCGGCGCCGCTGAGGCGCTCGAGGGCGACCAGGTCGGTGTAGACACCGAGGGCCCTGGAGAAGTCCGAACGGGCCTTCTTGGCGTCGGACCGGATGTTCATGTCAGGTGCCATGAACAGGAAGACCGCCAGGACCAGCGAGCCGGCGGCCGGCAGCACCACGGGGATCGGCAGCCCGACCAGCGTGAAGTAGTACGACAGGATCGGCGGGACCACCAGACCCGCCAGCGCGTACACCACCTTGGTGCCGTAGTGCCGGTGGACCGGCACCCGCAGCAGTGCGAGCTCCTTGGTGGGAGACCTGCCCCAGACCGACGCAGGGAGTCGGCGGATGGCCCAGATGCCGAGCTTCTCGACGGTTCCGGGAGCAACGACCTCCGTCCGCACCGCCGAGCGTTCCTTGGCGGCCTCGGGCGAGTAGCGCCGCACGACGTCGACCACGTCGGGGTCGGCGGGCATCAGGCGCCAGACCAGCAGCGCGATGCCGAGGCCGAACACTGCCCCGCCCATCAGCGCGATCTGCAGACCGGTCGTCATCATGCCCGAGCCTCTTCCCGGGCGTCCGCGCCCATGAAGCGCGGCAGCGGCGCGCCCTTCGACATGTTCCGCATCAGCACGAGCAGGCCGACGTACGCGGCGAGGAAGAGCGTGATGAGAACCTGGCCGATCGGGGTGCTGTACGGCTGGATGTAATCGCCCGTCAGGGCGAGGACACCCAGTACGCACGCGGTGATGATCGTGACCCAGCGCGCAGTCGACCGCGGCCCGGCACGCTCGGCCTCGATCTCCCGACGGGCCCGGACGTCGTCCGCCACCGACTGCGCAGTGGACTCCAGGACCGACGCCAGGCCGGCGCCGCGACGTCGGGCACCGAGGATCAGGCTGGCGGAGACCACGTCACCGGTGGCGTCGTCAAGATCGTCGGCGAACGCCCGAAGCGCGGCCTCTGTGCCCCACCGAGCACGCAACCGCGCGACGAGCGTGGTCACCTCGGGCCGGATCGCGTCAGGGACTGAGCGCAGCGTCATCCGCAGCGCCTCCTCCAGGCCGACGCCGACGGTGAGCACTCCCGCGAGGCTGCGGACCCACTCCTCCAGCGCCTCGAGCTTCTTGACCGTGGACCCCGAGTCGCCCGACGCCAGGAGTACTGGGAGACCGATCCCGGCCAGCGGCCCGATCACCAGGGCCACCAACCAGCCGGTGATCAGGTAGATGACGACACCCCCGACCAGACCCACCAGGGCCAGCAGCCGAGTACGACGCCCCGTTCGCATCAGCCGAGCCACGAGGCGGCTACGACGACGGCGAGGAGGAGCTGCCTCGTCGACCGGGGCCTTGCGCAGCCCCACGATCACACCGATCAGCCCCGCTACGACCAGCGCGCCGCCCAGCGCGGGAAAGAGCACGGTCATCGCACGACCTCCTCGCGGCCGTCCTCGGCCAGATAGGACGTCAGGTCGAACCCGAACCGCTCGAGGTCCCGGAGCTCGTCCGGCATGGTGCCCGGGACGGCCGGCCCGCCCTGGCGGTTCGGCTTGTACACGTGCGTGGTGGCATAGCCCTTGACTGCTTCACCGGGAGCCACGTGCACGATCTCCGAGATCCAGCGGGAGCGGCGCCACCGCGTCTCGGCGGCATCGGTCGGCCTGGTCTCCAGGTCGATCTGCACGATCAGGTCGACCGTCTCGGCCAGCTTCGACGTCGCCAGCTCGCGGGTCACGTGGGAGCCCGCCTCCATGGCGCAGGTGACCAGCTTGCGGATCGCGGCCTCACCATCGGCGGCGTGCGTGGTGGAGATAGAGCCCGCACCGGACTCCATGGCCTTGATCATGGCCCACACCTCCTTACCGCGGACCTCACCGACGATCTGGCGCGACAGGTTGAACCGGAACGAGTCGTACAGCGCTTCGTCCAGCCCGAACTCCCCGGCCTGGCGGCCGTCCGGGCCGATCTCCCCGGAACCCGGGCGGGCCTCCCAGGCGTGCACGATGTCGTGCACGTCGGTGAGCTCGTGCAGGTGCAGCTCGAACTCCGTCTCGAAGGTGCCGATCGCCTCGTAGCGGGGAATCTCCCCGCACAGCGCGCGGACCATGGTGGTCTTGCCCGCGCCCTGCGGGCCGGCCACGACTATCGACTTGCGTGCTCGGATCGCGGCACGCAGGAACGAGGCCTGGCTCGCGCTCAACATGTCGCGCCCGACGAGGTCGTCGAGCGTGACCTTGCGCAGCCGGTGCCGCCGGATGACGACCGACGGACGGGCAGTGACCCACGCGGCGGCGGCAAGGCGGGAGCCGCCGTCGAGCCGCATGTGCAGCCGCGGGCTGGACGTGGAGAAGCTCCGCGCACTGGTCTCCGAACGCGTCGCGATGAAAGCGAGCTCGTCGAGCAGCTCCTTGTCGGAGTCGGCGATGGGGTCCTTGCGGACCAGCTCACCGTCGATCTTCTCGACCCATACGTTGTCGGCGCCGCTGATGATGATGTTCTCGACCGAGTCGTCGTCGACCAGCGACTGCAGACGCCCCAGGCCGAACAGCGCGTCGAAGACCGCCTTGGCCAGGGCGTCCTGCTCGTCGGTACGCCACACCTGCTCGCCGTCGTGCAGCCGTTCGGCCACGGTGTCCTCGAGCAGGGTCTGGATGATCGCCTTGCCCAGCTCTCGTTCCGCGTCCAGGTCCTTGCCCTTGTCCTCCCCGAGACGTTCGACGAGCCGCTCGGACGCCTGTGCGCGGAACAGCGCCACCTGGTGCCAGTCGATCTTGACGGCCGGAACGGACGGGGCGACCGGGGTGAAAGGGGCGGCCGCGGCAGGCTGACCCGCCCGACGTATCCGGGTGACGTCCGGATCCGGTGCCTCGGGCGCGACCGGGAACTGGCTGCCCTCGCTCAGCTCGACATAGGTGGTGGCCACCTTGCCCGGCCACGGGCTCATCACGGCGGACGGCGGCTGTGCCAGGACCGGTGGCGCCGGCTGCGGGCTCGGCTCCGCGGTCCCGGAGGGAGCGGCGGGGGTGCCGGCGCCAGGCTGCGCGGCGATCCGCCCCGCCAACGCGTGTGCGCCGGGCCGCTGTCGCTGAATCTGACCCACGGGCGACTCCCGGACGAGGTCCGGCGGGTCCCGACGCTCGCTCGGTCCGCCGAAGATCGGCAGCGCCGTCGGGTCGCTGGGCTGGTCCGTCACAGCAGGCCCCTCTCGCCGACGACTTCCAGCTGGGCCCGCGAGCGCGTCACGCTCGCCCGTGTGCTCTGCACCGCGGCACGCAGAGACTTGCTCAGGGCCGACGCCTCGAACTTTCGCGGCGGCCTGGCGCCGTGCGAGTAGACCTCGGCCGCTGCGGGGTCCCACGCCACGCTCGCCATCACGGGGCGTTCCAGGACCTTGGCTACCTCCCGGTTGTCGTACGGCCTACCAGGCCCGACGACGAGAAGGCCGAGGCTGTCCAGAGCGCCGGCGCGGGTGAACGACTCCCGGAGCGTCGCCGCCCACGAGCTGGCGGCGACAAGGGCAGGAAGATGCGAGCGCGTCACGAGCAGCGCCAGGTCGGCCTGTGTGGTGAGTTTCATCGCGAAGCCCTCGAGACCCAGGCGGCCGGCATCCACGATCACGTCCTGCCCGGTGCGCTCCAGCGACTTGAGCACGCCGCCGAACGGCTCCCAGAGGCTGTCGAGTGCCCGCGCCTGGAAGTGGTTCTGCGGGCCGCCGAGCAACTGCACCTGAGAGTCAGCGACGGGCATCAGCATTCGCGGCAGGTCCTCGGCCAGGTTGCCCTGCCGGTGCGAGACCGCGAGGTCGACGATCGTGTGGTCGTTCGGCAGCTGGGCACCGCCGAAGTACCCGGCGGGGATGGCTCGCGCGCCCGTGGGATCGGCGTCGACCAGGATGACGGGTCGTGGCCAGGTCATGGCCAGGCCGAGCGCCGTCGAGGTCACGCCTGGTGAACCGCTGGCGGAGGCCAGGACGATCAGCGCCATGTCACGGCTCCTGACTGTCCAGCACGAGCGCGACCTGGCCGGCCGCGGCACGGGTGGCCACAACCGGGGCGCTGGTGCTGGCCACCTGCACGTTGACCAGGGAGTTGCCGGTGATCTCGTCCGTGGCCTTCCCGACGATCGTCGCGGGGTACGTCGGTATCTCGCCGCCCGCCGCGGGGGCGGCGGCACCACCCTCACCGCCCGTCGGCACCACGCGAACCTTGTCGCCGATGACGAGCTGGTCGGCCGGTAGCATCGCGGCGGTCAGGCTCAGGCCGACCACCGAGAACTCCTTCGGCGGAACCACGGCGTCAGTGACCTGGTCCTGGGTGACCACGCCGCCCGCGGCGATATCCAGCGCCGCCCGCTTGTCCACCAGCGTCTCCGCGTCGGCGGCCGGGACGGCCCGGATCGCCGGGTCGACGCCGATCCGCACGGTCACGAGGTCGCTCTCCTCGATCACTTCGCCGCGGTACACGGTCTCCCGGACCGTCAGCACCTCCTGCGCGTTCGACGTCGACTGCCACGCCCACGCGCTGGCCAGGCCACCCACGCAGATCAGAGCCACCGACAAAGCGATCATGGCGGGTCGGCGGCGCATCTTCGGCGGCGGTGCGATCTGATCGAGAGTCGCCGCTTCCCCGCCGGTGCGGCCTGAGCGCTCGGCGCGCGCGGCGTCAGGGGCGGGTGTGGTCGTTGCCATGCTGGAAGGCCTTTCCTGGGGTACGCGGCCTCGGACGGGCGAAAATTTTGCCCTCGTCCGCCCCCGCATCGTAGTCGGGGCTTGTCAGGATTCAGAGGAAAGATCAGTAGGTACCTCGCGTACTACACCGATCGCCCCGACGAGAGCCCACTGCAACTCGGCCGCGACCGACCCTGCCGGGCGCTCCACCGGGGTGGTCTCTCCGCCGCGGCGGCGTACGTCGAGCAGCTTGCCGTCCACGACGGACCAGAGCCGTGCCCAGACCGTCGTCGGGCGGTCGGGGGTGGGCCAGGCTTCGACGACGACCTGCAGGTTCGCCTCTTCGTCGGCGAGGACGGCGGCGGGCCAGACCTTTTCAGCGGTTGTGAGGGGGCGGGCGGTGTCGTCGCGCGTCGGGTTGTCCGGCGTGAGATTGTCCGGCGTCGGGCTGTCCGCGGCTGCCGCCGAGGCCGCGCCGGCGGGCGCGCGTAGCGCCGCGGCAGCAGGTAGTGCGGCCTGCAGGGCTGCCCACAGGTCCTCGGGCCGGACGAACCGCAGCTCCGCCCCCGGCGCAATGACTGTCTCGCCGTCACGGTCGGCGATCACGTGGAGCACCAGCAGCACACGTCCGTCGAGCAGCGTCAGTCGTGCGATCGACCCGCGGTCCCCGGACGTCGCGACCAGCGTCGCGCGCACCGGAGCCTTCTGGTGGTCTGCCAGCGCTGTGCCAACAGCGGTACCACCGCCGCCCTCGAGCGCCTGATCCTGGACCCTGGCCCACTGCTCCGCATCGAGTCGAAGAACTCGCCCCGCAACCATGTCCACCCCCTCCACCGGAGCCGCACGCCCTGGGAAGCGTCCGACATTCCAAGGGGTTACGGTACGGGGTTGGGGCGAAAATCTACACTGGCGTGTTTTCGTGGAAGTTCGGCGTCCGAGTCCTTATTCTGCGCGCATGAGGCGTGTGGTGGCGGGGTTGGTCGTAGCAGGTGTTCTGGTGACGACAGGCTGTTCGGCCGGTCCGCTGGACGGGCTCGACTTCGAGACGACGGTCGAACCCGACTGGGTGGTCGAGGAGCAGCTGATCGGGTCGCCGTCGGCTGTCGACGGCATGGTCACGTCGTACTTGCTCGACGACAAAGATCTGACGATCGCTGTCTGGGATGAAGAGACCGGCGAGGAACTGTGGCGGAAGCCCGTGTCGACAGGTGCGGGGACTCCCGGCGTCACTCGAAGCGCTCAGGCGTTCACCTCTCAAGGTAAGTCGTGGGTGACCTACCTGCGGCCGAAGACCGGCAGCACGTGGCAATACCTCGTCGTTGCGGACCTGGCCACCGGCGAGCGCGAGCGGATCGTCAATTCTTCGATCTACGCCACGTCCCCACCGGAACAGTGCGACGACGACGAGACGGTGGTCTGCGTCCCCGGCTTCCTGCATGGCACCACCGACTTCGCAGACCTCCGATTCCAGATCGGCGCCGAGCGTGTCACCGCCGCCGAGGGCAATTCGGACGGTGTGCGCGCGGACGGCTTCAGAATGGTCGGAGTTCATCTCTTCTCGACCTACGGCCGGGGCCACCGTGGCGAGGAGCCGGAGCAGCTCGGGTACATCGAGGACGACGAGGTGGTCTGGCACCGGCCCTACACCGAAGTCTTCGACAAGGGCTACTCCACGGATGGGGGTTGGGAATGGGCTGACGGCGACAGTACCGAGTTCGCCATCGGATCCGGTTCCTTCGTCGACTCCTCCATCTTTGACGCACCCGACGGGACTTCGTACACGCGCGACCTGACCGAGCGACAGGTCGTGGCTCTCGATCGAGGAACCGGCGAGACTCGCTGGGCCTTGGCCGGCGGTGGAGGATGCCCGTTCATCAACCTGGATGTCTTCGGCGAAGAAGACAACGAGCTGCTCGTCGCATGCCGCTGGAACGCAGGAGAGCTCGCTAGCACCGCGGGCAGCGACGACGTCACCTATCCCGAGACGCCCGACGTGGACCTGCTCGGCATCGACCCGCACACGGGACGCGAGGTCTGGTCAGTGCCCCTGGGCAACCTGGAGTACACCGAGGACAGCGAGTCGTTCGTGAGCGACGACCAGAGCCTGATTCTGGACCTCGACGGCGAGGTCCAGGCCGTCGATCTCGCTACCGGAGCGATCGACGCCATTCCGGAGGGCACGTACCTCTGCGAACGAGCCCGCGAGGAGTTCATCGCACCCCACCCCAGCGAGCTCGGCAAGACGTCGCCGTTCGGCGGCGGTGACGCACGGTTCCCCTGCGACCAGGACGGCTCGGAGATCAAGACCGATGCGCTCTCGGTCGCGGCACTCACGCTGGCCGACGGCGAAGAGGCCGAGAGCGTCTTCGTGAGCGGCACAGACCGAATGGCGCGCTACACGGTGCCCGAGGAGCTCACCTTGACGGACCGGCTGCGCGACCTGTGGTGATCGGCACGGGAGCGGCCGTCACTGGGTGATGACCTGCGCCTCGCCCATCACGATATTCGTGCTGTTGGTGCGCTCGACGGGGATGATGCCGGTCTGGCCGATGCCATCCCACTCGACTGTCCAGTAGGAGGTCGCGGTGACCTCGTACTCACCCTGCTTGGTGTACCGATGTCCGCAGTCAGGGGAATCGGCAATGTCGAACCGGTCCTCGTACGGCGTCCCCGCCCCGACACACGTGACCGTGTTGCCGTCGCCCATGTCCCACACGACCTTGTCCACGCTCGCTGTCGCCGTCACGGTGTGCCCACCGGCCGACGCCGAGGCCGTGATCGGACCGAACGTATTCGGCGCGGGCTCGTTCACCCACATCCACTGCGGCATCCCCACGATCCCGACGCTGCCTGGCTTGTCCTCCGGAACGATGCCGATATCGATCGGCTGCAACTGCATCCGGTCAACCGCGCGCTCGGCGAGGACGGCGGGGTCGACATCAGAATCGGGCGCTCGTGGCGCCCAGTAGACCGACCGCCCCGGGCAGTCCGCAACAGGAATCGTGTCCTGGCCCGGCTGCGGGACACAGATGTATGGCATGCAAACCACGATCACGCCATCATCGTGCCCTGCCCAGACGTCGTCGTCCTTCGACGGCTGCGGATCGGCCACCTCGACATAACACCGCCCGTCCCACACACCGAACTGGGACTCGCAATCGATCACGTTCCCGCCGAACCGACACGCCCTTTCCTTGTCCGTGCCTGGATCCGGGGTTCCAACAGGAGCGGCGCTTTCGCCCTCGCCAGGCGTGCCAACTCCGACGATGATCTCTCCATCCTGGCCGGCCTCCGCCCCGCCCTCTGGTGGTTCGACAGCCATCGCGACACTTGCGCTCTCTGTTCCAAAGCTCGGCGCTGCAATCCCGACGAGCACGAGCGTGAGGAGCACGATCATTGCGCCGGCGCGGCGCACCTCAGCAGTCCTTCCCCGTCGAAGCAGTTTCGACGACCGACCACACGCCACTACTCTGCCCCTGCATCACGACTCCCATCTCAATCCTGCGCGAGTCGCCCTTCTTCAGAGCGGACGTACCGTTGGGTCGTACGACGTCCTTGCCACTGTTGTCCGTACAGATGATCAAATGCACGCGATGCCCCTGGACTGATTCGTCGAGCGGATCACCCTCGTAGTCAGTAACCTCGACCGACGCAACGCTCGCCTGGCCGGTCTGCTTCAACTTTAGTTCCGTAAACTGGTCCCAGAAAGATTGTTGCGAAGCCTGAATATCAGCATTACCGAGATAGCCGTTGTTCATCAGCTCCCAGAACGGGCTCTCGCCCTTCTTCGCATACCGGTCGCTAATATCCCGGAACTCGCTATAGCGCAATTCGGCATCAGCAACGTTCTTCTCCTTGGCCGCCGCTGCCGGGTCGGTTGGCGATGGGGAGGCCGTCGGTGTCGGCGAGACTGGTGGAGACACCATGGCCTCCGAACTGGCCTCGGTTTCGCCTCCACAGGCCGACAAACCAAGCGCCAGAGCCACCGCGATGGTAGCGCTCAGCACGGCGAAGGGCGGAGATTTGTAGAGCATGCGACAGGTTCTCCTCGCAATGGTTATGTGGCCCAGCCAAACATTATTCAATCGGCGCCGGGCGGGTGGATGTCATAGCGGTCACGCATGTCGCCGACTGGCGGCGTCCCCCCGTTAAATCCGAGATCAAGATCATCGAAACTCGCTCCACCCTCGTCCGCAAGGAATTGCGTACCAGGGATCCACGCATCGTCCAAGGCGCTCTCGAAAGCAAAGGCCTTGTATATCTCCTCGATTACCAAAGTAGCTTGTTCTTGCGTTTCGACGGACATAACGATCGTTCCATCCTGACTCGGAGCACCGAACGAGCCACCACATTCATACTCGGCCGAAACCACCTGATCTACCGTAAGGGCTGCGCGCTCAAACGCCGCCGCACATTGCTCATCCAGGTCACTGGAATCACCACAGCCAGCGACGAGAGATGCCGCCACCAGGCTAGTGCCCGCTACGACCGCACTTCGGTTGAAGATTCTCACGTCAGCCCTTTCTTACGATCGGAACGTCAATCACACTGAACTCGCCCTCCGAATTCAGAAACCGGACACCGCTATCATCCGCAGTTCCATCGATCTGATTCTGGTACTCCAAGAGTTTCGGAACGGATTCCATGTTCTCCTGTACCGATCGTGCATATTCGAGGTAAGAATGGTTACGGTCGAGCCTCTCTCCGATACGGAGGTCTTCTTCTGAATCAGGCGTGGGAAGGGTGATTTTAGTGTGGTGCTCCCCGTCAGGAGAAGGGTCGCCCAGAGTGATCTTCAACGGGACGGACCCCGGAGAGAATTGCAGAGTGCTGTTCTCGGTGTCGAGCAAAGGAACCAGGTCCCCGGCGTGCTGAATCTCCAAGACGCGGACGTCATTGCTGACCTGGGTGTTATCTATCGGGGAACCGACCGTGACCAAATCGGTCACGTTGTGGGCGGCGAGGAACTCGGGATCCGACGCAAGATCGGCCGCAGTCATGCCACCCTGGGAGTGACCGGCCAGCATGATCGGTGTGCTGGCCGACAAGGTGGCGTCATCCGCGATGACCCGGTCGATCGCCATCTCCACCGACTCCGTCATCGTGGAACGTCCGCCGGCCGCGGTGTAGACGTTCCCGATAAAGTCCGCTGGCTGGTCATTGCCAGGATCGTTCCACGGAAACCATGGCTGAGTCCCCGGGACGCTCACGACCACCACCGGCTCACCGCCATCGCTCGGCGAGATCTTCGTGACGCGGATATATCCCTGGTCCCACTCGTTCTCAGACCTCTCGCCCAACCGTTCGCTCGTCTTGTAGGCGTCAGAGATGCTCAGCAGCACATCCGCTACTGTCTGCAGCTTCTGAGGTGGCTCTTGGCCGGGTTTTGTGCCGTCGTACGTAATGGGCTCGCCGATCGCAGGTTGCCCATCACCGGCCAGGTCAACGTCCCACACGCCGTACGACAACGTGGTCCCCGCTGCATCGAGCAACGACCCGACGAGCTGCATGTCCGAAGCCGCAACCTCGGTGAACTTCGGATCTTCACCGTGCACCAGTGGAACCACGGTCGCGTTCCAGAGCAGACTCGTCGCGTCGCCCACGTCGGCCCAGGATCCACCGATTGAGTCCGCGCGGTCACCGACCCAGAGCCATGCAGCAGCGTTCGCCTCGGCCGTCCAGATGGCGGTGTCCTTGCTCACCTGCCACAACGCATCGGCCTGATCCGAGGTCCAGTTCAGGACACTCTCGGCCGCGTCGCCGATCCCGGACACTAAACCCTCGGCCTCCGAGACGCCCCACCCGATCAACGAACGCCCCGCCGCAGCCCAGGCCGCCTGCTGATCCAACGGTGAGACACCCGGCCCACTCAGCTTCGACAGCACCGGATACGCGGACGCGAACGTGGCCCACGAAGCCGAGCTCCACAACCCGACGGTCACCTGCTCGATCGCCTGACCCGCACACGACTCCGGCCCACCCGAATCGCCCCACGGCATGCGGTCACTGGAGACGCCACGAGCGGTGTCGAACAGAAGCCCAGCCGCGCGCTCCTGCCACCCGTCGATCGCACGAACCGCCGCAGCGCAGGCCCGCTCAGCCTCAGCCAGGTCCTCAGCAAGAGCAGTAACCCGGGCGGTCAGGAACGCGTTCTGTGTCGCCAGCACCGGATCCAGCCCCACCGCCGACACACCGCCAAGACCCGACACCGGACCAAAGCCCGAGGCAGGACCGACCTCCGCAGCCCCACCCACCGGCGCCGCAGCAACCCGAGCCCGGAACTCCGCGACCTCGACCCGCAGCCGATCACGCTCGGACACGACCTCGCGCAACACCCCCGCGAACGCCAGCAGCGCGCCGGCAACCCGCTCCAGCTCATCCGCCAGACGATCAGTATCAGCACGCACCGGATCCATCACGCGCAACAACTGCGCGGCCTCCGGCGCCTCGTACGACGCACCGAGCCCGGCCCACGCACCAGCGACATCATCGCCACCGCCACGCACCGCACCCGCGTCAGCCCGCACACCCCGCGCAGCATCACCCACCGCATCCGGATCCAGCCCCGCACCCGGAACATCGGCCACCTCAACCAACCGCACGACTCAACCCCTGGCCGTGCCGGAAGGTCCACCTGACGTCGTCGCCTGCGAAGAGAGACTGTTCTGCGTCTGCGCCATCTCTCCGTCCGCCTGGTTGTAAGCACCCACCGCCTGGGCAGCGCCGGCCATGCCGGACTCGATGCGCGCGCCGATCGACCGGAGCGTCTCGAACCGCTCGCTCAAGAACGTCCCGAGCGCCTCGGAGATCACCGGACTCCCGTCGGCACCGGCCACCGCCGACGCTGCATGGTCCTCGAGCCCGCCCAGAGCGGTGGACAACGACTGCGCACGGTCCTGGACCCTGCGCAGCGTCGCCTCCACGCCCTCGGGCGACACCCGGTAACCGCTCATCTGGTCAGCCGATCGAGTCGACAGCTGCCCGGGCGCGCGTCATCGCGTCCTGGGCGGTCGCATCGTTCTGCTCCAGCGAGCTTCGCAGCGTACGGATGATTCCGCGGACCTCGCCCGCGACGGTGTTCCACCGCACTTCCTTGGCCCGGTAGTCCTCGGACACGCCCGATGCCTCGTAGTCGGCCATCGCGGCCTTGACGTCCGCATCCCGCTGCTCGATCAGCGCCTCCAGACGGGATGCGACCCGCTCGAAGTTCTCCTGCGTCGTGGTGGACGCACCCAGCTCGTAGTCCCGACGATCCATCGCGTTGGCCATGAGTCCTGCTCTCTCCTGGTCTCTGAGCTATCCGTCGGTTACTTACCGGAGCCGAAGCGCGCGGCGTCGAACGACACAGTTCCCTGTGAGGCACGTGTCTCGTCGGCCATCGTCGTGTCGCCCTCGGCGAACGACCTGTCCATCCCCGAGATACCGGCCAGCACGGCGCCGAGCGCCTGGTTCAGCTCGTTCGAGATCTCGTCGGTCCGGCCCTTGAAGGCGTCGAACGCTGCGCGACCGGCGCCGTTGAACTTGCCCTCGAGCGGCTCCGCCGCCGCGGAGAGCTCCCGCACCAGTGCGCCCAGGTCCTCGGAGGACGCGCCGGTCTTCTTCGTCAAAGTCGAAAGGACTTCAGAGCCCATCGCGAACTTCATAGCCAGCTCCCCCACATCGGACCCATGTCAGAAAAATGAACGATCAGCCGCGCCGTAAGGGCGCACAGGGCATAGACGCCCACGCCAAGGTACAAGGGGCCGATTCACCCTGTCTACGAAATGCGTTTCGCCCGATCTGTGGTGGCGCGCGTATGCGCGGCGCTTGCGGGTACCTGCTCGCAGCCTCAAGAGTTATCCACAGATTTGAATGAGCGGGTGCAGATCGCACGAACGTTCGAGAGAATGGAGTCAGCGGACAACGGATCGGGGGTGGGACAAGTGGATCAGTCGACGGATGGCATGGCGGCCGGTGGTCTGCCTCCCGCGGGTTCGATCGAGGACGCGTTGGCGCGGATCGAGGGTGCTGTCGCTGAGTTGGCGGGTCTGACTGGTCAGGAGGTGCTGGACGGGTGGGACGCGCCGAGTGTCGGCCGGTTGGTCGAGGCGCACTCCCGGGTCCGTCGGTTGACCGGCCGGTTGGACGGGGTGCGGTACACCTTGTTGCCGCGGATCGAGGCCGAGGGTTCGTGGCGGTCGAGCGGGATGGCCCGCACCTTCACGTCCTGGCTGCGCCTGCGTGAGGGTGTGTCCGCGGCCACCGCGAGCAAGGACATGACGATGGCGCGCCGCCTGGCCACGGCACTGCCGGTGACGCGGGAGCGCCTGGTCGCGGGTGACCTGGGTGTGGATCACGCGCGGGTGATGACGGAAGTCGCGCCGACCAGCGAGACCCGCACCGACGCGTTGGCCTGGCTCATCGATACCCGCACGGGTGAGACGACGACGCCGGAGCGGTTCGTGCAGACCGTGCCGGTCGACTTCCCGGACCCGGTGGATGACCCCGATGGTGACCGCACCCGTGAGCAGATCACGCGGGTGCTGGAGGGTGCGGTCGAGGACGGGACGCTGGTGACCGGGGAGGGCTTGGTCCTGCGGGAGGCGGGCTCGTTGAACGCGGACCAGTTCCGGGTCGTGGCACGCCGGTTCGCGACCGTGACCGACCCCGACTCCGACGACACCGACGACGACAAGGCCGCGCAGGGCGAGTTCCTGGACCTGGCCAAGACCTTTGGTGGATATCACGTGGCGGGGTTCCTGACCGACGAGCACGGGCTGCTGGTTCAGACAGCGCTCACCGCGGTGCTGGGTGCGCCCGCTGCGGAGGACACCAGGACGTCCACCCAGCGTCGGGCGCAGGGCCTGGCAGACGTGGCCCGAGTGGTGCTGGACACCAACCAGCCTTCTCCGGGGGCGGCGGTCACACCGCACCTGAACGTCACGGTGTCCTGGACGGAGCTGGTCACCCAGGTCACCCGCACCCGCGACGGCCTGTGCCTGACCTGCGGACAGGCCAGTCCCTCCCGCGCAGCACCAGGCCGCACGGCCGCGGGCACGGGCACGGGCACAGCCGCGGGTGCGGCAGCGGGCACGGGCGCGAGTGCAGTGGGCACCATGACGGTGTCCGGGCTGCTGTCGGCGGGCGGCCCCGTGTTCACCGAGACCGGCGGGCGTGCACCACGCGCGCTGCTGCGCCGGTTGGCCTGCGACAGCGCGATCACGAGGATCGTGTTCGGGCCGGATGGTGCGGCGCTCGACGTCGGGCGGGCACAGCGGACCGTGACCGGGCAGATGCGTCGCGCGGTCATCGCCCGGGACGAGCATTGCGTGTACCCGGGATGTGACCAGCCACCGTCACGGTGCGAGGTCCACCACGCCGTGACCCACTGGGCCGACGGGGGCCAGACCTCGGTCGCGAACAGTGCGTTGCTGTGCTGGTTCCATCATCAGCTCGTCGATGCCAAGGGCATCGTCATGCAGTGGACCGGCAAGCCCAAGACCGACGTCGGTGCCGGTGCCCTGCTGGAGACAGGGTGGGCCTTCACCGACGCCCACGGCCACCGCATCCGTCTGCCAGAGGCGGTCGAGGCCCTACCTCCGCCTGCCGCCGAAGCCGCCTGAGATGGTCATGTCCAGTCGGCAGCGACCCGCGTGGCTGGGCCGCAGAAGCCCAGTTGGGAGTTTCGTCCTGGAAATTCGCCCGGCGTGCCAGAATCTTCCAGGCCGTGACATGCCGCCACGCGAACCAGAACGTCGGACCCATGGGAAGGTGCCACGGTGACAGGACCTGCCGTGATCGGCTCGTGCGGCTCCTGTGGTGCGGTACTGCCATCGACCGCGGCCGGGTGCGACAGGTGCGAGGCCCTGGTCATCGGCCCTCGCCCGACGACGCCGGTACTCCTCGCGAACCTGACTCCGGTGTCGAGCGTCGAACGCACCCTGGCCATCGCCGTGGACCTCGGCCTGGTCCTGTTGACCGCCGTGCCTCTGATCCTTGGGGCCACCGGTATCTGGCCGCCCTCCATCGGGATGCCGTTCGGGCTCGTCCTCGTCGTCGGCGTGGCCATCACACTGCTGCAGGAGTTCCGCCGCACCGGCCGCACCCCCGGCACGCTCGTGACCCGGACCCGCTACGTGGACAAGCTGAACGGCACTCCGCCCGGATCAGGCCGCTGGCCCGGAGCTCAGATCGCTGTGGTCGATCTCGGCGAGCGCCGACCGGCTGCGCCGGCCGCGTCTGCGGCCAGGACAGCCCTGGCAGGAGGGGCAGCGACGCCGTCGGCGCCGCGAGGGGCGCCCGGCACGCCGACACGGCCACCGCCACCGACTCAGCAGCCCGGCCCGCCCCACCGACCGTCCGCTGTCCTCACGGACGGCACGCACCGCATCGAGATTGCGAGCACCGTGCTGCTCGGACGCCGCCCCAGACCCCAACCGAACGAGGCAGTCGGCACCGTCGTGGAGCTCACCGATCCCACACGGTCCGTGTCCGCCACGCATGCCCTGCTGGACTGGGACGGCGCGACCCTGTGGTTGGTGGACCGCGGGTCCACCAACGGCTCGTGGGTCGTGCGGGCCGACGGCGCGCGCGAGCGCGCCCGGACCGGCGTGCCGCTCGCTGTCCCGGCGGGATGCGCGGTGCAGCTGGGCAACCGGTCCTTCCGGGTGGAGGTGTCATGACCACCTCGGACGGCTCCGCGAGGCACCCGCTGGTCGGTCGCGCGCACGACGACGTGATCGTCAGCGAGTCCAGCGCGCAGGTCGTCGAGCTCACTGCGGCCCGGGCCGGCCTGCTACGGCTGGCAACGGAACAGCACCGGCGTGTCGTGCTGCTGACAGGTGAGGAATCCACTCTCACCCTGCCGATGCGCGACGCGTTGCTTGCGACCGGAGGCGTGTGGGTCGTCAGCGAAGGCAACGAGCAGGGTGGTCGGGACGCCGTCACCGGCCGACAGCTCGATGACGCCTTGGCGGCCACGCTGCCGTCGGGCCCGCTCTCGCCCGGGAACACCTCGCCGATATTTCTCGGGGAGACGCCCCCCGGTGTCGGGCCCGATGTCCTCCGGGACCTGCAGCGGCGCCGCGCGGCCCCTGCGGCACGGCTGGTGAGTCTGTCGATGTCCGTGCGGCACTCGGCTCGCCGCACCACGGTGCTCGGCCGCACCGCGGAGCTCGCCGTCGAATCCCTGACCGGGGCGCCGCCGAGGACGTGGGGCCGGCACGAACCCGCACTGCTCGCATGGGACCGCGCTGCGCTGACCGCCGACGCACGCGAGCGCGCCCCGCTACCGACGCGATTCGTCGTCGTGGGCGACGGCGCGATCGGGACGGTGCTCGTACGCCGCACCAGCGACGGGCTGGAGGAGACCACCACGCTCGAGCTCGCCACCGGCCCCTCCCAGCCGGACGGACTGGACGAGCCGGACCAGCCGGACCGTGCCGACGCCGCCCGCACCATCGTCGACCGGGTGTCGGGCCTCTTCGAGGCGCTGGCCGAGGAGACGATCCCGCTGTTCTTCCTCGCCACCACCCGAACCGGGCGAGCCGATCTGCTCGTCTCGTCCGAGGCTCAGGAACCTCCGGTTCCGCTGACGATGCTGCTCGGGCCACCCGGTGTGCGCCGGCTCCAGGTCGATCTCGACGAGGCTGCCCGCCGCTTCGACGCGGTGCGGGTCGGCAAGCGGCGGCTACCCGGCCTCCAGTTTCCGCTCGGCACCCTCGACCACGCCGACTGGGGCACGGCATCGGAGATCGCTCACTGGATCGGCGCCGACGAGGTGCTGGCCGCGGCGGGCGGCCCGCCCCGATCCCGACACGTAGAGCCGCGGGCTGGTCGGCAGGCAGACCGGGTCCGGCAGGCACCGGACCAGCAGGCACCGGACCAGCAGGCACCGGACCAGCAGGCACCGGACCAGCACAGACAAGTCCAGCAGACAGGAGCGGCCACCGATGGCGCGTGACCCCGACAAGCAGCTGCTCGAATCCGTCGAGACCCGCCGCGCACGCCTCGCCTCAGCCTTCCTGCACGGAGACCTCGCCGGGCGGCGCAACGTCTCCGACAACGTCAAGCGCCTGGTCGGCAGCATCGTGCTCGCCGCCGTGGCATGTGCCGGGTGCGCCGGCTACTCGTTCGTGCAGGCCAACCTCGGAGGACTGGGCCAGTGAGCCGCTTCACCCGCGTCACGGTGGTGGGCTCCGCCCGCCGGGGCGACATCGTGCTTCCGTCCGACGAGGAGCTCGCCGTGCTGCTCCCGCAGATCCTCGACCTGGTCGCCGAGCCGCCGGGGCAGGGCGCTGTCGCCCTCGTGCGACACACCGGTGACCAGCTCGACGTCTCACACGACCTCGACACTCTTGGCCTGCCCGACGGCGAGATCCTCCGCGTGGTTCGCGCCCAGGACGCACCGCCGCCCGCCGAGATCGCCGACGTCACCGAGGCCGCTACCGACGTGCTCACCGAGCTGCCCGGACGGTGGAACGAGCGGGCTCGCCGTGCCACCGGGGCCACCGGCGTCGGCCTGACCGCCGGTGCCGCCGGCCTCGTCCCCGCCTTCGCCGCCGGGCCGGACGGCACCGCCGCGATCCTGCTCGGCATCATCGTGCTGGCCCTCCTGATCCTGGCCGCCTCCGCCCCACGCGCCCGCAGCCGGCGCGAGCGGGGCGCCTGGCTGCGACTGGCGGCCTGCTCCGCCGCGACAGGTCTCGGCCCGGCGCTCGGCTTCGCCGTCGCCGCGCTCCCGCCCGTGGCCAACCTGGTCGGCCCCGTCCCGGACCGGGCCGCACTCGAGCTCACCGGAGCAGTCGCCTTCGCGGTCGGCTGCGGCGCGCTCTGGGCCGCCGGGGTCTCCCGGCGCAGCCGCGGCATGCTCACCGGCGCGGGCACCGGTCTTGCCCTGATCGTCATCGCGGCGGTGCCCATCGGCCTCGACCTGGGCGCCGACCGTGTGGCGGCCGTCGTGGCAACGGTCGTGACGGTCCTGCTCGGGGTGCTGCCTGCCGTCGCGCTCAACACGTCTGGCGTACACCGGCTGGACGACGCCGCGCTCGAAGGCGAAGCACCCGAACGGCGAGTCGTGGTGCCCTCGCTCGAGGAGGCCTACCGCGCCCTGACCTGGACCACCGTCACCGCCGGTATCTCGCTCGCCTTCGCTGCGGCGGTGCTGCTCTCCACCCCGACCTTCTGGGCCCGGCTGCTCGGGGTCGCCGTGCTGCTCGTCGCCGCTCTACGAGTCCGTCCCCTGCCGCTCACCGCGCAGGCGGCGGTCCTGTGGGGCGCCGTAGCGGTCTCGACGGTCGTCGGCACTATCGCCGCGCTGCATGACCGGCCCACCCTCACCGCGGGCGTGCTGGGCACGTTGAGCCTGCTCGTGACTTTCATGGTCTCCCGAAGGCCGAACACGCAGCAGCGTGCACGCTGGCGCCGCGCCGGCGACCTGCTAGAGCTGCTCTCGATGCTGGTCGTGATACCCGCGTTGCTCGGCGTGTTCGGCGTCTACGAGCTGTTGCTCAAGGTCTTCTGATGGCGGCCCGCACCCCCGACACGCTTCGCGCCGTCCTACCTGCTGCTGTCCTGCGCGGCGCCGGACGGACCGCTCAGGACGCGGCGGCCTGGGACAGCGCCCTCCGCGCGCCCGTCGGAACCAGCCGTCGGGTCACGTTCCTGGCGGCCGACGGCGGGGCCGGGACCACGACCCTGGCGGCAGCCGTCGCACTGGCCCTCGCGCACCGCCGCACTGGACCGGTCCTCGCGCTGGACGCGGCAGGCGGACCGTCCGCGTTGCGGGTCCGGCTGGACGTCGAGGACGTCCCACCGCTCGACGACGTCGCCTACGGCGCCCCGGTCCGGTCTCTTGCGGACGCGCGCGAGATCACGCGGGAAGCCCGACCCGGTCTGCACCTCGCCGGGGCATCGGGCTGGGCGCTCCATCCAGCCGTCTGGACCGACGGGGCCGCGGCCTTGGGTCGGTTCTTCGAGGTGGTCGTGACCGACGCCGGACGTCGTTCGTCCCACGACGCCACCACGCTCGCCGCCCGGTCCCACGCCACGGCCGTCGTGGCGCGGACCGACGCCGGCTCGTTCGCCGCAGGCCGTGTGCTGGCCGACACGATCCGCGACGCGCTGCCCGAGGCGCGGGTGGAACTCGTCCTGGTCGGAGTGGCGCCCGGTGAGCCGCCGTTCGTACACGGCGAACGGCCAGGGGCGCTCGCGATACCGCACGACCTCGCAGCCGCGCGTTCGCTCGGCACTCCGCTGCCGCAGCTGGCGGCGGGAACCCGCGCCGCCGTCGTCCACGCGGCCGCTCACCTGATCTCCGAGGCACGGTCGGCATGACACAACGAATCGTGCACCGGCCTGCCCGCACCGTGCGCCCCCTCGTGGCACCCTCGTCGCGCAAGCTGGCGACGCCACCCGCCGTCGGCAGCGGCAGCGTCGCCGGACTGCCCCTGCAGGCGCTGCTGCCGCTGGTCGGTGCCCTGTCGTCGATGACGATGATGCTGGTGCTGCGCAACAACCCGGTGATGGTGCTGGTCGCGCTCGTCGTACTGGTGGTCGCCCTGGTCAGTGGCCTGGGCATGGCACTCAGTCAACGGGGCAACGCGACGCGCACCCGGCACGACCAGCGGGAGAGATACCTCGACCATCTGGAGACCCTGCGTACAGAGCTGCGCGCTTCCGAACGCACCGCCCGCGCCGACGCACACGCCGTACACCCGGCCCCGGAGGCGCTGCTCGACGTCGTCCGCGATCCCGCCCGGCTGTGGGAGCGCCGTCGCTGGGGCCCCGACTTCCTCGAGGTGCGTGTGGGCATAGGTGACGTCCCGCGCCCGGGCCTCGCGATGCCGTCCACCGACGGCGCGACGGAACCACCTGACCCGATGCTGCTCGCCGAGGCGCGGAGCGTCGCGGACCGCCACTCGCTCCTGCGGCACGTCCCCGTGCCCGTCCCGCTCGACGGTGTCGGCGACGTGGCGGTGGTCGGCGGACGCGAGCAGGTCCTCGGCGTCGCGCACACGATCCTCGGGCAGGTCGCCGCCCTGCACGCTCCCGACGACGTGCGGGTCGCCCTGGTCGCCCCGCCGGACCGGCTGGACGACTGGCGCGGCGTGGACCTCCTGCCGCACGTCGTGGACGACTCGGCGTTCGACGGTCCGGCCGCCGTGCGACGCGTAGCGCCTGACCTGGCCGGCCTGCGTCGCCTGCTGGCGTCCGACCTGGCCACCCGCGCCGCACGCGCGGCCGAAGCGGACCGCCGGTCAGGGCCCGGCCAGGCGGACCGCGGTCCGCGTCTCCTGGTCGTCGTCGACGGGTGGGGCGACATCGCGCAGCCTTTCGACACCCCCGACGCCGCACTGAGCCTCGCGACCCTGGGCATCACGGTGATTCACCTCGTCTCCAACCGGCTGCACGAGCCCTCGGAGACAGCACTGCGCATCACCGCGCGCGCCAGCTCCGAGAACGGGAACGACGCCGTCGAGCTCACCGTCGACGACCTGCGACACGGTCTCACCGCCCAGGCGCCGCCCCAGGTGCGCGCGGTGTCGGACGCCCCGAGTGCCGCCGTCCTGCGCGGGATCGCACACACCCTCGCACCGGTACGGCTCAGCACGTCGTCCGCCGACGGTGCTCCGACCGCGGAGCGTGCGGCGCGAACGGACGAGCTGATCGGTGTCGACGACGTGACGCACCTCGACGTCGCCGCCCTGTGGGCGCCGCGCTCGCAGCGGGACTTCCTGCGCGTCCCGATCGGTGTGGACGACGACGGCGCGCCGATACTCCTCGACCTCAAGGAGTCCGCCCAGCTCGGCATGGGGCCGCACGGCCTGTGCGTGGGCGCTACCGGTTCCGGCAAGAGTGAGCTGCTGCGCACGCTCGTGGCCGCCCTCGCGGCGTCGCACCCACCCGAGGACCTGGCGATGATCCTCGTGGACTACAAGGGAGGTGCGGCGTTCGCGCCGTTCGCCGGGCTCCCGCACGTGGCCGGGATCCTGGACAACCTCGCCGACGACGCTGGGCTGACCGAACGGGCCCGCGCGAGCTTCGCCGGCGAGGTGCTGCGGCGCCAGCAGGTGCTGCGTGACGCCGGTTCGCCGTCGATCACCCACTACCGCGAGATGCGCCGCGAGCGCCCGGACCTCGAGCCGCTGCCGCACCTGCTGCTGGTCATCGACGAGTTCGGCGAGCTGCTCACGGCGGAGCCTGAGTTCGTGGACCTGCTGCTCATGATCGGGCGCATCGGGCGGTCCATCGGTGTACATCTGCTCCTGTCCAGCCAGCGCATCGAGGCCGGGCGTCTGCGCGGCCTGGAGACCTACCTGTCCTACCGGATCGGGCTGCGGACGTTCTCGGAGGCGGAGTCCTCGATGGTGCTGGACTCCCCGGACGCGTTCCATCTGCCGGCGGTGCCCGGGTTCGGGTATCTGAAGGTCGACACGAGCGTGTACCGGCGGTTCCGTGCGGGATACGTCTCGGGGCCGGTGGAGTCCACCGAGTCCGCGCCCGAACCGGACGAGGTGCTGCGCCGCCCGCTGCTGCTGGGGCACTACAACGACGTCCGGCGGGCGAACGGCATAGCGGCCACCCACACGGGCACCGGCGAGGCCGAGGTTTCCCGGCCGTCGGTCGAGAAGCCCATGGTCGACGTGATCGTGGAGCAGCTCCGGCGGGTGGGTGCCCGGGCACGGGCCGTGTGGCTCGCGCCGTTGCCCGCTCGGGTCACGCTGGGCGAGGTGCTCGACAGGTCGCAGGTGCCGACGTCCGAGGAGCTCGCGCGCGCCGCGGCCCACGGCCGACCGCTGGCCGTGCCCATCGGTCTGCTGGACGACCCGGCCCGCCAACGCCAGGAGACGTGGTGGCTCGACCTGACCCGGGCGGGTGGCCATGTGGTGGCGCTCGGGGCGCCGCAGTCGGGCCGCACGACATTTCTGTGGTCGGTTGCCGCAGGCCTGGCGCTGACGCACACCCCGCAGCAGGTCGCGGTCTACGGGATGGATCTGGCCGGGGGCGGGCTGGCCCGCATCGAGGGCTTTCCGCACGTTGGTGGAGTCGCCACCCGGTCTCGGCGGGACCGGTTGCGACGTCTGCTCGAGGAGCTGGGTGGCATGCTGGCGGATCGAGAGCGCGTGTTCGCCCGGTACGGGATCGACTCGCTCGCCATGCTGCGGGGCCGGCACGGTGCCGGCGGGATCCCGGAGCTGCCCGCGGCGGACGTCGTGCTCCTGGTGGACGGCGTGGGGCTGCTGCGCCAGGACTTCCAGGAGCTCGAGGACGGCTTCGTCGAGTTGCTGCAGCGCGGCGGTGGGTTCGGCATGCACGTCGTCGTGGCGACGGGACGGTGGAACGATCTCCGGGCCGCGCAGCAGAACCTGATCGGCACCAAGGTCGAGCTGCGGCTCAACGACCCGGCGGACTCGACCATCGCACGCAAGCTCAACGCCACGATCCGGCCGGCGCAGGCGGGCCGCGTCCTGACGGACGAGAGCTTGTTCGCGCAGGTGGCACTCCCGCTGCTGGGCAGCCTCGACCAACCCGCAGAGGGCGAGACACGGGTGGGGGAGACACGGGTGGGCGAGACACAGGTTGGCGACGGCGTGGAGGCACTGGCGCGACTCTCGGCACGAGCCTGGGCCGGCCCTGCCGCACCGCCGATCCGGATGCTCCCTGACGACCTGCTGCTCGACGACCTGCCCGACGAGCTGGACGAGCCGGATGCGCTTCCGTTCGGGCTGCGCCAGGACACCATGCAGCCGGCACTGCTCGACCTCGAGCGCCGGGATCAGCACCTGCTGGTGCTGGGCGACTCCGGCAGCGGCCGCTCGACCCTGCTGCGCACCTTGATCACCGCACTGACCGACCGGCACACGTCGGACGAGCTGTCGCTGGCGCTGTACGACATGCGCGGCTCGGTCGTGGACGCTTGTCCCCACGATGACTACCTGGGCGGGCTCGCGACCAACCCGGTGAAGGCGCTGGAGCTGTCGGCGGCCGTGGCCGTCGAGCTCGAGAAGCGGACGCAGGCGCTCGGCAGCGCGCCGCGGGGCACCGGCATCGACGGGCCCCGCATCGTCGTGGTGGTCGACGACGAGGACATCCTCTCCTCGGGCGGCACGGACCACCTGCGCCCGCTGCTGCCATATCTGCCCGCGGCGCGTGATCTGCGCCTGCACGTGCTTCTCGCCCGCCCCGTCGCCGGCGCCTCCCGTGCGCTTTACGACCCGGTGCTGCAGGCCCTGCGCGACACGGGGGCCAGCGGATTCGTCTTGTCCGGCGAACGCGCCGAGGGACAGCTGTTCCCCGGTGTCCGCGCCGAGCAGCTCCCACCGGGCAGGGGGTTCTGGGCACGTCGCGGTGAACGCCCCGTTCTGGTCCAGGTCGCACACGGAGGTATCTCGTGACCGGCAGGACGGCGGGCGGGTCGGCGCAGCAGTGGCTCACGGCAGACTTCGGCAGACGCACGGTGCGCGTCGTCGTCGCGGGGGTCACCGGTGGGGTCGGAGCGACCACGCTGGCCGCACTCCTGGCGCGTGCCGTCGCACGAGCTCGGCCCGGCCGCGTGGCCTTGGTGGACCACACCGCCGGCACGCTGGCGGAACGGGCGGGCAGCGCCCCGAGCGACGGATGGGCGGCACCCGGCCAGGCGCAGGTATCGGTGGAGTGCGCCGGGGCCGTCGCACTGCTCCCGGGCGAGACCGTGGTGCGCGTCCCCGGCGTGGTCCCGCTGGTGGTGGCACCCTGGCACTCCGACGGGCTACGTCTCGCGGACCGCGCCGCGGCCGAACTTCCGGGTGCGCTCGTGGTCGCGGTCGACACTGCGTGGCTGGCCCGCGGCTCGCGCCGGATGCCCGACCGCCTGGCACTGCCGTACGACGTCGCGCTCACCGCACCGGGCACGGTGCGCGACGATGTGCTCGGCTCCCCGACGCACGACGCGGTGACCGCGGTCGCTGTCGAGGCCCTGGCGCGCGCGCATGGCCTGGGTACTTGACTGTTTACCCGGGAGGGGTATCTGATGGAGGTATGACCGAGGCGACGGAGACCACCGAGGCAGGCTCGCACGACGGGCCGCACGGCTACACGTCCGACAAGCCCGCGTACCTCAAACGGATGCGACGCATCGAGGGGCAGGTGCGCGGCATCGCGCGCATGATCGACGAGGACGTGTACTGCATCGACGTGCTCACCCAGGTCAGCGCGGTGACCAAGGCCCTGCAGGCCGTGAGCCTCGCGCTGGTCGAGGACCACCTGGGGCACTGTGTCGTGGACGCGGCCAAGGCGTCCGACGACGACGGCGCCGCCAAGGTCAAGGAAGCCTCCGAGGCCATCGCCCGCCTCGTCCGCATGTGAACGGCAACGAGCACGGCAACCAGCACGCGATCCGAGGAGATGACATGACCACCGTGACCAAGCTGTCCGTGACCGGAATGACCTGCGGGCACTGCGTGTCCGCCGTCACCAACGAGCTGCGGACCGTCCAGGACGTCCAGGACGTCAGCGTGGAGCTCCACGTCGGTGCCGAGTCGCTGGTGCGCGTGATCTCGAAGCTGCCGCTCGCCGAGGCACCGCTCCGGGAGGCCATCGACGAGGCCGGCTACGACGTGACCGACGTCGACGTGCTCGAGGACGCCGTCGCCGCCGAGTCTGCCGCGCAGGCCCCGGCCCGCCAGGCGAACCGAACGCTGCCGATCGTCCCGTCCTGAAACGCTCGACGACGCACCACCCGCATCCCGCCAGGCCTGTGGACGACCTCCGCTGGGCGATACCGAGCAGCTCCGAGGAGAACCCGTGACCACCGCTGAGGCAGAGCGTCCCGTCGGCGAGGTAGAGCTCGCCGTGTCCGGGATGACGTGCGCCTCGTGCGTGGCCCGGGTCGAGCGCAAGCTCAACCGGCTCGACGGCGTCGCAGCCACCGTCAACCTGCCCCTGGAGTCGGCGCACGTCGTGCTGTCGACGCAGGTCACGGACCAGGACCTGGTCGGCGCCGTCGAGTCGGCCGGATACGAGGCGCGCGTGACGCGGCGTCGGACACCGAACAGGGCCGCGCCCTCCGGCAGCCAGGACGCACCGGGCACCGCGTCGGGCACCGCGTCGGGCACCGCGTCGGGCACCGCGTCGGGCACCGCGTCGGGCACCGCGTCGGGCACCGCGTCGGGCACCGCGTCTACCACCGAAGGTACGGCGGGCGAGGGCCCTGGCGCCTCCGCCGGCGCCGGGTACCGCGGGGCCGACCTGCTGCGCCGCCTGCGGTTCTCGGCGGTGCTGACCGTCCCGGTGCTGCTGCTGTCGATGGTCCCGGCGCTGTCCTTCCCGGGCAGCGAGTGGGTGGTCGCGGCGCTGACGCTGCCCGTCGTCGCGTGGGGCGCCTGGCCGTTCCACACCGCCGCCGCCCGTGCCGCGCGGCACGCGAGCTCCACGATGGACACGCTGGTGTCGATCGGCGTGCTCGCGGCGACGCTCTGGTCGCTGTGGGTCCTGGTCGCCGGCACGTTCGGGCCCGCGGAGGCCGGCGCGGGTCCCGGACTGTACTTCGAGGTCGGCGCCGTCGTCACCACGTTCCTCCTGGCCGGCCGGTACGCGGAGCACCGGTCGCGGCGCCGTGCAGGCGATGCGCTGCGGACCCTGCTCAATCTCGGCGCCAAGGACGCGGAGCGCATCGCCCTCGGCCCCGACGGCGCCCCCATGCACCTGCCCGACGGCGGCTGGCGCACCACCGCTGTGCCGATCGCCGCCCTCCAGGTCGGGGACGTGTTCGCGGTACGCCCCGGCGGTACCGTCGCCACGGACGGCACGGTGGTGGAGGGTGCCACCGCCCTCGACACCTCCCTGGTCACGGGCGAGCCGGTGCCGGTCGACGTAGCACCGGGGGACGACGTCGTGGGCGGCACGGTGAGCACCTCCGGACACGTGCTGGTGCGCGCCACCCGGGTGGGCGAGGACACGATGCTGGCCCGGATCGGGCGGCTCGTGGCGCAGGCACAGACCGGCAAGGCGCCCGTCGCGCGGCTCGCGGACCGGATCTCCGCGGTGTTCGTGCCGGTGGTGCTGGTCCTCGCGGCGCTCACCCTCGCGGCCTGGCTCGTCGTGACCGGCGACGTCGAGGCCGCGTTCACCGCCGCGGTCGCGGTGCTGATCATCGCGTGCCCCTGTGCGCTGGGGCTGGCCACTCCCACTGCGATCCTGGTCGGCACGGGCCGTGGCGCCCAGCTCGGTGTGCTGATCCGCGGGCCGGAGATCCTGGAGAGCACGCGGCGCGTCGACGCTGTGGTGCTCGACAAGACCGGCACGGTCACCGAGGGTCGCATGCGAGTGGTCGACGTGTGGGGCACGGGGACCCGACAGGCTCGTCCGACGGTGGCCGAGACCGCCCGTCCGGCGGTCGAGCCTGCCCCTCCGGTGGTCGAGCCTGCCCCTCCGGTGGTCGAGCCTGTCGAGACCGACGCCAACCACCTCACCGACGCACCGGAAGTGCTCCGGTACGCCGCCGCCGTCGAGTCGCTGAGCGAGCACCCGATCGCGCAGGCGATCACGGCGGCGGGACGAGCCGCCGGCGAGCCGGACACCGAGACGCCGCTCGAGGTCACGGGCTTCATCGCGCACCCGGGCGGCGGCGTCGAAGGCCTGGTCCGGCGTGCGCACTCCGGCCTGGTCCTCGGCGGGGCGCTGAACACCCGCCGCGTGCTGGTCGGCCGCCTCGCCTGGCTCGCCGACCAGGGGATGACGGTCCCGGAGGAGGTGCGCACCGCCGTCGGGCAGCAGGAGGAGGCCGGGGCCACTGCCGTGGCCGTGGCCTGGAACGGGACCGCCGGAGGGGTGATCACGCTGCGCGACCCGGCCAAGCCGACGTCGGCCCGTGCCGTGGCGGAGCTCCGGGAGCTGGGCCTGCGCCCCTACCTGCTGACCGGGGACTCCGCGGGCGCCGCCCGCGTGGCGGCGCTGGCCGTCGGCATCCCAGAGGCGGACGTGATCGCCCGCGTGCTGCCGGCCGACAAGGCCGCCGTGGTGTCCCGGCTCCAGGCGGAGGGGCGCACCGTGGCGATGGTGGGCGACGGCGTGAACGACGCCGCGGCCCTCGCCACCGCCGACCTCGGCCTGGCGATGGGCACCGGCACCGATGTCGCGATCGAGGCGAGCGACATCACGCTGGTCCGCGGCGACCTGCGGGCCGCCGCGAGCGCCGTCCGCCTGTCCCGGAAGACTCTGCGGATCATCAAGCAGAACCTGTTCTGGGCGTTCGCGTACAACGTCGCGGCGATCCCGCTGGCGGCGGCCGGCCTGCTCAGCCCGATGGTCGCGAGTGGTGCGATGGCGGCGAGCAGCGTCCTGGTGGTCGCGAACTCCCTCCGCCTCAACCGCACGCTCTGACCTCTTCGTTGAGTGCTGGCTATTTGTGGGCTCGGACACTCCTGACCCACAAATAGCCAGCACTCAACGAAGAGGGTCAGCGGAAGCGGCGGCCCTCGTCGTTGCGGTAGGAGAGGGCGGCCAGCACCACGAACAGCAGCGTCCATCCGGCCAGGACCGGCAGCGCGAGGGCGTAGGCCTCCACCCCCGTCGTGGCCTGGACCAGCAGATCGCGGCCCGCGCGGGTGGGTGTGGCCTGCGAGATCGCGTCCAGCCAGCCGGGGAACATCTGGGGCGGCAGGAACAGCCCGCCCGCGAAGGCCAGCGGGAACAGGATGATCTGGACGACGGGCAGCGCCGCCTTGGCCGACAGCGCGTACCCGATCGCCATGCCGAGCAGCACGAACGGCACGGACACGGCCAGGATGGTCCCGATGCCGGCGAGCAGCTGCCCAGGGGTCACGGTCGCCGCCGTGAAGAGCCAGCCGATGAGGATCAGCGGCAGCACGCCGAACAGCGAGAAGATGCCGCCGTTGAGCACGCGCGCCACCATCTGCGGTCCGGGTCCGGTGGGCAGCGACCGCAGGAACGGGTAGAACGGCAGCTGCCGGTCCTCGGCCACGCCCAGCCCGTACGTGAACAGGCTGGCGGAGCAGACGGCGAACAGCCCGAGGCCGGCGACGGCGGTGGTGGCCCACTCGGGGTTGCCGGCGACCGCCGTCTGCGGCACGACGAAGAAGAACATGGACAGCGACGGGAACAGCACGTTCCCGAGCACCGCGATGGGGATCCGGATGGTCTCCAGGAACTGGTACTTCAGGTGCAGCCAGGACAGCGTCAGGAAAGGCTGGGTCTGGGTCGTCGCGCTCATCGCAGTGCTCCTTCCGGGGCCTCGTGGCTGACCAGCTGGCCGAACGCCTCCTCGAGGGACGCGCCACGGATCTCCAGGTCGCGGAACTCCGTGCCGGAGGTGACGAGGTCGCGCACGAAGGCGTCCGAGTCGGGGACGAGGTGCTCCTGCCGCGCTCCGGCGGCGTCGGTGAGCTGCACCCTGCGCATGCCCACCCGGCTCAGGATGGCCTGGAGGGAGTCGTCCGCGAGCACCCGGCCCTGGTCGATCACGACCACGCGTTCGGCGAGCGCCTGCACCTCCTCCAGGTAGTGCGACGTGAGGAGCACCGTCCCGCCGCCGGCGTGGTACTCCCGGATCGCGTCCCACAGGGCGGTGCGGCCGGACACGTCGAGCCCGGTCGTCGGCTCGTCGAGGAGCACGACGCTCGGCCTGCCCACGAGCGACAGCGCCACGGCGAGCCGCCGCTTCTGCCCGCCGGACAGCGATCCGGTCTGCCGCTTGCCCAGGTCGATGAGGCCGAACTGCTCCAGCAGCTCGCTCGTCGGGACCGGGTCGGGGTAGTGGCCGCCCACGAAGTCGACCACCTCGCGCACCCGCAGCGTCGCGGGCAGCCCGGTCTCCTGCGGGGTGAGGCCGAGCACCGTGCGCGCCCTCGCGTCCCGCGGATCCCTGCCGCCCAGGCGCACCGCGCCCGTATCAGGCTTGCGCTGGCCGCTGACCAGCGACAGCAGCGTCGACTTGCCGGCCCCGTTGGGGCCGAGCATGCCCACCAGCTCGCCGTGCCCCACCTCCAGCGAGACATCGTCGAGAGCGACGACGTCGCCGAAGCGCCGGGTCACCCCTCGCGCCTCTACCGCACTCATCCCTGTGCTCCCTTCAGAAGGTCCATCAGTGCCGCCTGGTAGTCCGCGAACGCGGTGCGGCCGGTCTCGGTGAGGGCCAGATAGGTAGCAGGCATCCGGCCCTCGTGCGTCTTGGTGACCCGCACGTACCCGGCGTCCTCCAGCTTGCGCAGGTGGGTCGACAGGTTTCCGGCGGTCATGTCGAGCAGCTTGCGCAGCTTGGGGAAGGCCACCTCGTCCCCGTGCCCGAGGGCCGCGAGCGAGGCCACCACCCGCAGGCGCGCGGGGGCGTGGATGACGGGGTCGAGCTCGTCAGGCATCCCGCCCACCACCTGGCGTCCGTCCCGTGACCCGGGGTGACCTGCGCCGGGCGCGGATCCCCTGCTCCACCACGGCCATGACCAGGAACCCGCCACCGCCGGCCACCGCCATCACGAGGTAGGTGTTCGGCATCCCCGCGAACGCCGCGAGGCAGGCCGTGACGAGCATCCACGCGCCGACGGCGGACATGCGGTTCTCCTCGAAGAGGAGGCCGCCCGCGATGTACATGATGCCGACGATGAGGCACGCGACCCCGTTGGCGGCGATCGCAATCACCTCCGAGGGCGCTCCGGCGTCGCCCATGGCCCCGATCAGGACGCCGAACGTCGTGAACCCGAGGAACCAGGTCCACCCGTACATGGCGCCGATCCGGGCGCTCGCTCCGCGCGTGCCGGCGGTCCGGCTGACGCTGTGCACGATCGTGAACGCCATCGCACCGACGATGCAGCCGGCGAGCACCCAGCCCGCCCAGCCCTCGGGGCTGCCGGTGTCGCGCGCGGTGGTCCACATGGCCAGGTACCCGATCAGCCAGGCGAGGCCCCAGACCCCGAACAGCAGGCGACCGTCGGGCTCGGTCGCGTCCCTGGCCGCCTCCTGCTGCCGCTGGATCATCCGGAGCGTCTCGGCAGGGCTCAGCCCGCCGTCGGGCACGGCCTCGGGACCGCCGCCCGCTGGTGCCCGCTCGCCCGCCGGGTTGTCGTCCGTCATCGTCCCCACCTCGTCGTCTGGTTTGTACTGCAAACTACTTTGCCGCACACGTCAGGAGAATGCAAGGAAGTTCGGTGTGGTCGGCAGTTCGTCAGGAGATCGGTAGCCCGAGCTGCCGATCTCCTGACGAACTGCCGAACACATTCGCCCTGGAGCCGGCCGCACCAGGCGGGGTAGGTTCCCCGCGTGACGGACGATGAGAAGACGCAGACCGACTCCGCGACGACGAACAGCTCGGGGACGGCGGAGAAGCCCGAGCCCGCCGACGACCTGGTCACCACGAGCCACACGCTGCACACCCCGCAGGGTGACCTCTCGTACACGGCGACGACTGGCCGGATCGTGCTCCGCCAGGAGGTCCTCACCGAGGACAAGTACGACGGCCGCAAGGCCAAGGCCGAGGTCTCGATCACGTACTACACCCTCGACTCCGCGCCGGGCACGGAGCAGGGCGACACCGACGTGACCCGCCGTCCGGTGACGTTCGCCTTCAACGGTGGGCCCGGCTCGTCGTCGGTGTGGCTGCACCTGGGCCTGCTCGGACCCCGGCGGGTCGACTCGGGCGACGTCGGCAGCCTGACCCCGCCCCCGTACGGGCTGGTCGACAACCCGGAGACCCTGCTGCACGTCTCCGACCTCGTGTTCATCGACCCCGTCTCGACGGGCTTCTCCCGCGCCACCGAGGGCGAGCAGGCCAAGCCGTTCCACGGGTTCACGGGCGACCTCGAGTCCGTCGGCGAGATCATCCGCCTGTGGACGAGCCGCAACGACCGGTGGATGAGCCCCAAGTTCCTGATCGGCGAGTCGTACGGCGGCACCCGCGGCGCGGCCCTCGCCGAGTACCTGCAGCAGCGCTTCGGGATGTTCTTCAACGGCGTCATGCTCGTGGCCCCGGCGCTGAACCTGGAGGCACTGTTCGACGGCGAGCGCTCCAACCTGCCGCACCCGCTGTTCCTGCCGCTCTACGCCGCGACGGCGCAGTATCACGGCCTCCTCGGCGACCGCACGATGGACGACGTGGTGGGCGAGGCCCGGGACTGGGCGGGGACCTACGCCTCCGTCCTGGCCCGCGGCGCGCGCGTGCCCGACGACGAGCGGGCCGCCGCCGTCGCCAAGATCTCGTCCCTGACCGGGCTGAGCGAGGACTTCGTTGACCGGGCGAACCTCCGCCTGGAGCACACCCGTGTCTACGCGGAGCTGCTGCGCTCCCGCCGCCTCGTGACGGGCCGCCTCGACACCCGGTTCACGGGCCCGGCCGACCACTACATCCACGAGCAGATGCCGTACGACCCGTTCATGACCGCCACCGCCGGGGCCTACACGGCAGCGCTGCACCACTACCTGCGCGGTGAGCTCGAGTACGAGCACGACGCGATCTACGAGGTGCTGTCCCGCCAGGTGCACCCCTGGTCGTACAAGGAGTTCGAGGGTCAGGCCGTCGACGTCGCCGACAAGCTCGCGACGGCGATGATCATCAACCCGCACCTGCGGGTGCACATCGCCATGGGCCGGTACGACGGTGGTGTGCCCGTCGAGGCCATCGAGTACAGCCTCGACCAGATGGCGATCCCGGCGTCCTACCGCGACCGCATCGAGACCCGGGTCTACCCGGCGGGGCACATGATGTACGTCCACCCCGAGTCGCGGACGGCACAGGCTGCGGATCTGACGGACTTCGTCCGGCGCGCGTCCAACCGCGGCTGACCGGGCCGACGGCGGTCGCCGCCGAGCGCGGGTGCGGCCCGCGCTCAGCGGCGGCTGCTATAAACGGCGCGTGTCTTCCAACCGTCGCGTCGCCGCCGAGGTGTGGATTGTGCTCGGGCTCAGCCTGGGTCAGTCCGCGGTGTACGCCATCGTCAACATCGCGGCCCGGCTCACCGCGGGCACGCCGCTCGCCGAGCAGACCGCCACGCTCAACGCGAGCCAGTCCGAGCGCCCGTACCTCGACCTGGTGTACCAGCTGCTGAGCATCGGGTTCGCCCTCGTCCCCGTGGCCCTGGCCCTGTACCTGCTGAGCGGGCAGGGCCGCAGCGCCGTCCGCAGCCTCGGCCTGGACGGGAGCCGGCCGGGCCGGGACCTCGGCTGGGGCGTCGCCCTCGCGGCCGCGATCGGCATCCCCGGGCTCGCGTTCTACGCCCTCGGGCGTGCGGTCGGCATCACCGTCGAGGTGCAGGCCAGCGCACTGGACGTCCACTGGTGGACCGTCCCGGTGCTGCTGCTCAGCGCGTTCCAGAACGGCGTGGTGGAAGAGGTCATCGCCGTCGGCTACCTGTACGAGCGCACGCGGGAGCTCGGCTGGAACCGGGTGAAGTTCATCGTCGCCAGCTCGCTCCTGCGCGGGTCCTACCACCTGTACCAGGGCATCGGGCCGTTCCTGGGGAACGTGGTGATGGGCATCGTCTTCTCCTGGTTCTACACGTCGCCCAGGTTCCAGGCCGGCGGACGACGCCGGGTCATTCCGCTGGTCATCGCCCACACCCTGCTCGACGTGGTGGCGTTCGTCGGCTACGCCCTCGTGCCGGCCGAATGGCGGGAGGCGCTGGGGATCCGGTGAGGACCCGCAGGCGGGCACAGGGGATATTCGCGACCTGACCTGGATATAACGGGCGTCACCGCCGACCCTCCGGCCATGCGCGACCCAACGCCCCTAGAATCCGAAGATGTCCAACTCGCGCACCGGCCGCGCTGACGCCGGTGCCGAACGCTCCGACGCACCGCAGAGAGCGCCGGCCGGATCCGGCCTCGGCCTCGTCCGCGTCGTCGACTCCCCGGAGGAGCGCGTGCGGCACCCGCGTGCGCTGGTCTGGATGATCGGGTGCGCGCTCGGCGTCGCGGGCGTCATGATCCTGTCGGTCGTCGCCCACGGCACCACGGAGGGCGTCACCGAGGACGTCCGCGGCTTCAACGACCTGCTGGCGACGATCCTCTTCATCCCCGTCGCGGTGCTGCAGGGCCTGGTCAGCCTGTTCGCCCCGGTCGCCGTGCTGATCGAGCTGGCGGTCCGCCGCCTGGGCCGGCAGATCATCGAGTCCATCGTCGCGGCGGTCCTCGGGCTGCTGCTCGGCGTGCTCACGACGGTCCTGGTGCAGCACCTGGGCTCGGACGAGCTCGTGCGGGGCCTGTCGGTGTGGGAGCGCGGCGTCGGGTACGTACTGACCATCCCGGAGTACGCCGTCGCCGTGACCGCGATGCTCACCGTCGCGGGGCCCGCGACGCGGCGTCGTACCGTCCGGATCTCCTGGAACCTCATGTTCGCGGCGCTGCTGATCGTCCTGATCACCGGCCAGGTGTCGCTGCCTGGCGTGCTGGTCGCGCTCCTGCTGGGGCGGCTCGCCGGCTCGTCCGTGCAGTACGTGTCGGGCACCCGCAGCGAGCGCGCCTACGGAGCGGAGCTCGTGGCCGCCGTGCGCCGCGCCGGCTACGTGCCGACGTCGCTCATCCGGGTGCATGTCCCGGCCGAGGGCACCTCCGACGACCCGGTGGCGGTCGCCCTGAGCCGCGCCGGCGACCATCGCGTGTACGCCCTGAACTGTGACGACGGCGTGCGCCGCGACGTCGTCGTGCTCGACGGCGACCGTCAGGTCGTCGGGCTCATCACCCGCTTGTGGCGGGCCCTGAGGCTGCGGGGCATCGAGGGGCGGGCGGCAATCTCGCTCAAGGCCGTCGCCGAGCGCACCGCCCTGCTGTCCTACGCCGCGACGGCCGCAGGGGTCCGTACCCCGCGGCTCCTGGGCATCGGCGAGTTCGGGGACTCGATAGCGCTCGTCCTGGAGCACGCCTCCCCCGCCGTCTCGCTCCGGGACCTGCCCGACGACGACGTGCACGACGACGTCCTCGCCGAGGCCTGGGAGCAGCTCGGCCGGGCCCACGCCACGGGCCTCACACACCGCGCTCTCACCCAGGACGTCCTGCTCACGCACCGCGACTCCGCGCCGGACGAGGACGACGACGCCCACGTGTGGATCACCGGCTGGGAGCAGGGCGACATCGCCTCGTCGCCGCTGTCCCGGCGCCTCGACCTCGTGCAGATGCTCGCCCTCCTCGGGCTGCGGGTCGGGCCGCGACGCGCCGTCGCCTCCGCGGTGCGCGCCCTGCCCGACGCCGACATCGCCGCCATCGGCCCACTGATCCAGTCGATAGCCCTGCCCCGCACCACGCGTGAGGAGGTGCGGCGCGCGAAGGGCCTCCTGGGCGAGCTGCGCGACGCCCTCGTCGAACGTCTGCCCGAGGCCAGCGTGCAGCCGCAGCGGATCTCCAGGTTCAGCGCGCGCACCGTGCTCACCACGACGCTGATGATCACCGCGGTCGCCGTGATCGTGACCACCATCAACTTCGACGAGATCGCCCAGGCAGTGCGCGACGCGAATCCGTGGTGGATCGCGCTGGCCTTCGGGCTCGCGATCCTCACCTGGCTCGGGGCCGGCCTCACGCTCGTCGCGTTCTCCCCCGCCCGGGTACCGATCGGACGCGCCACGCTCACGGCCGCCGCCGGTTCGTTCGTGGCGCTGGCGGCGCCCGCGGGGATCGGGCCGGCCGCGCTCAACCTGCGGCTGCTGACCCAGCGCGGGGTCGCGATGTCGATGGCGGTCGCCACCGTGGCGCTGGTGCAGGTGTCGCAGTTCGTCGTCACCGTGCTGCTGCTCGTGGCCCTGTCGATCTTCACCGGGTCCGGTGCGCTCGTCGAGCTGCCGTCCCCGGCGGTGCTGATCACGCTGGCAGGTGTCGCGCTCGCCGTCGTCGCGACGCTGCTGGTGCCGCCCGTGCGGCGGTGGGGCATGGGGTACATCCGGCCGCGGCTGCGGCAGGTGTGGCCCCGGCTGGCCCAGATGCTGAGCCACCCGGGCCGGCTCGCGCTCGGCGTCGCGGGGAACCTCATCATGACGCTCGGCTACATCGTCGCCCTGTGGTGCTGCCTCGCGGCGTTCGGGGAGTCGCTCTCGCTGGTCGACATAGCTCTCGTCAACCTCGTGGGCAACGCGCTCGGCGCACTCATCCCGACACCGGGCGGCCTGGGTGGCGTCGAGGGCGCCCTGACGGCCGGGCTGTCCGCCGCGGGAGTGCCTGCCACCATCGCGTTCTCCGTGACCATCCTGTACCGCCTGTGCACCTACTGGGGCCGGGTCCCGATCGGCTGGGTGGCGATGCGATACCTGGAACGCAAGGGCGACCTGTGACGGTGAGCACGGTCAGAGCTTCGCGAGCGCAGCCGCGCAATGTTCCCCGACCCGAGTGAGCATCCGATCTCGCAGCGCTGCCGTGCGATGTTCTTCGAACGCCTGCTCCAGCGCTCCTGGAATGTCAGTGGCGAGCTCCCGGACGATCGCTCGAACCCGGTCAGCTGACATGCGGCACTGGCGAGCCAGTTTTCCCCAGTGGGTTGCCGTCACCAGACCGAACTTCTTCTCCCCACCGATGCCCATCGCTGAAAGGTCCAGCTCGTGGGCAGTACTCGTAGGTTCGTAGGGGAACGCCGAAGCGACGTCAGTTGCGTCCCTGATAGTGGTGTAACGCGGTTGGCGTGATCGTCTCGGCGAGACGTGATGCGCCCGTTGACGCCGAACCTCTGCCCCCATCGTTCGCGAACGTCGCTGTTGTCCGGGAGCAGTCCTTCGAGGAACGGATCGATCCGTTTCTTGGCATAGGAGCTAGGAGCGATGGGCATCGCCAGAGACAATGGGGTGCCACCGGCCTCGGCGTACGTTTCGGCATAGGTGAAGAAGTGGCCGCCTCCAGCCGTCTGCACGAGCGTGCCGATGCGTTGCCCGTAGAGGTGGACCGCAAGAGAACGGTCGGTCACAGGTCCCCCCACTTCAGATCGATGCCCACGTCGCCGGTGTTCGACGCCTCCTCAAGGACCATGACCAGACCGAGCGCCCGTGCGATGGTGATGATGCGGCCGATCTCGCCGGCGGAATGGCCGTTCTCGACGTTGATGATGGTGCGACGCGACACGCCGGACCGCTCCGCCAGCTCTGCCTGAGTCAGCCCAGCTTTCAGACGAGCCGCCCTCAGACCGATGCCCAGCGAGTGCGCGTCACGTATCACCATGATGTGAACGTACCTGCACTTTCACTCCATGTGCAAGTACGTACACATCGACCCGATGTGCACGTACGTGCACATCATCCGCGGTAGGGCAGGCAGCACACCCTCCCGGACACGCGAAGGCCCGGCCCCGTGGGGAGCCGGGCCTTCGCGTCGCTGGAAAATCAGCGGAGAAGCGTCACTTCGCGACGGCCTTCTTCAGCAGCGAGCCGGCGCTGATCTTCACACCGAAGTTCGCGGGGATCTGGATCTCCTCGCCGGTGCGCGGGTTACGGCCCGTGCGGGCGGCACGCTCGACGCGCTCGGCCGAGAGGAAGCCCGTCACCTTGACGGCCTCGCCCTTGGCGAGCGACTCGATCAGCACCTCCTGGAAGGCGTTGAGCGCGGCCTCGGCCTCGGTCTTGTTGATCTCAGCCTTGTTGGCGATGGCCGAGACGAGCTCGGACTTGTTGAGCGACATGCGGTTCCCTTCTTCGGTCACGTCGTGCGGCGGTACCCGCCCGACGACGAGGCCCCATACTGCCAGCAGATCGGCAGGAATTCGCGGAGAACGGGCACTTCTACGGCGAGTCGTGGGTAACTTTCCGCTCTCAGAGGACGCGAACCTGTGTACGAGCCTGTGGACGACGACGGTGTAACGGCTCCCGAGGCAGTGTCACCACGCATTATCCGATGACTTCCGCAACCCATAGCGGTCTACCGTTCCGGTAGGTGCAACGCCAATGAGAGGAAATCGTGGAGAAACCGCCGTCCGAGGTCCCAGTCACCGTCGAGGGCGCCGTCGACACCTCCGAGACGGTCGCCGAGCCTGCCGAGCCGGCCCCCGGGAAGGCCTCTGAGAAGGCCCCCCAGAAGGTGCCGCACGCGCGCCGCAACCTGGTCGTGCTCGTGTTCAGCAACCTGCTGGCCGGGGTCGGCGTCGCGTCCGGTGCCGCCGTCGGAGCGCTGCTCGCGGAGAGCCTCGGTGGCACGTCCATGGCCGGCCTCGCGCAGGCCGTCGGTGTGCTGGCGGCCGCGGTCGCCTCGATCCCGCTCGCGACGCTCGCCCAGGTCCGCGGACGCCGCTGGGCGCTGTCGCTCGGGTACGGCTTGTCCACGATCGGTGCGCTGCTCATCGTCACGGCGGCGGTCCTCGGGCAGCTCGTCGTGCTCCTGGTGGGCCTCACCCTCTACGGCGTGGCGAACGCGACCAACCTGCAGTCCCGGTACGCGGCCGCCGACAACGTGGGTTCGGGCGCGCGCGCGAGGACGATGTCGATAGTCCTGTGGTCGACGACGGTCGGTTCGGTCGTCGGCCCCAACCTCGCCGCGCCCGGGGCGGCGCTGGGCAGCGGGTTCGGCGTGCCCGACCTCGGCGGGCCGTACCTCTTCTCCATCGTCGCGTACCTGCTCGCCGGGCTCCTGCTCGCGGCGCTCTACCGGGACCCGGCGGGCAGCCTGGCGGTGGCGAGCGCCCGCACCGCCGTCGGGCAGCCGGGCGGGCGGGGCGACGGCGCTGGGCGCGCCGAACCGAGGCGCACCGGTGCCCTCGCCGCGCTGCGCTGGGCCTGGGCGCACCCGCAGGCACGGTTCGCCGTGGTGACCACCGCCGTGGCGCACGGCGTGATGATCATGGTGATGGTGATGACGCCAGTGCACATGCTGCACGGCGGCATGTCGCTGCGGCTGGTGGGCATCGTGATCAGCCTGCACGTGCTGGGGATGTTCGCCTTCAGCCCGGTGTTCGGGTGGCTGGCCGACCGCTTCGGCCCGCTGCGCGTCGCCGTCGGCGGGATGGTGCTCCAGGGTGCGGCGGTCACGCTGGGCTTCACCGCGGCGGCCCTGGTGCCCGACGCCGGAGCGCACGCCGGGCACGGCGCCACCGCTCCGGGGCTCGACACGGAGGTGCTCACGGCGGTGGCGCTCGTGCTGCTCGGGCTGGGCTGGTCGGCGTGCGTGATCGCGTCGTCGGCGGTGCTGGCGTCCGTGTCCGAACCACACGTCAAGCTGCCGCTGCAGGGCGCTACGGACGCGCTGATGAACTACTTCGGCGCGGGTTCCGCCGCGCTCGCCGGCCCGCTTCTCGCGTGGGGCGGATTCCAGGCGGTCAACACGGCGGGCGCCATCCTGCTCGTGCCGGCCGTGGTGACCGTGATCCTGGCGGTCCGGGCGCGCTGACCCGGCCGGATCAGCCCTTGGGCTGGTTCTCGTTGGGCTTGTCGCCGTCCGGGTCCTCGGGGTCGGCCTCGTTGGCCTGGCGCAGCTTGTCGTTCTCGAGGATCTTGCGGCGCATCATCACCACGACGCCCAGCACCACGAGCACCGCAGCGAGGATGCCGCCGGTCACGGCCAGGCCGCTGACGCCCGCGCCGTCTCCGTCGCCGGCGAGCTCGGACACCGGGCCCGACTCCTCGGCGCCGTCGGTGGGCTCGTCGACGGGCGCCGCCTCCTGCGTCGACATCTCGGGCTCCTCGGTGGCCGCGGCCGTCGATCCGTCGGTGGGCTCGTCGCTCGACTCGGCAGAGCCCTCCACCACGTAGCTGAACTCGCCGTCGATCGGGTGGCCGTCGGAGGAGACCACATGCCACGCGACGTCGTACGCGCCTGCCGGCAGGTCGTCGGCGAGCTGTGCGGTGACCACCTCGTCATCGACCTGGATGTCCTCGCCCCGCGCGGTGGTGCCGTCGGGGCCGGCGAGGACGATCTCGATGCCGGTGTCGAGCGGCGCCGAGCTGAAGGTGAGCGTGATGCTCGCCGGCGGCTCGTCGAGCGTCGCGCCGTCCTTCGGGTCGGACGACAGGAGCTGGTCGTGCGCGCTCGCCGGGCCGCCCACCAGCAGCAGCGCCGCGAAGGTCAGGACCCCGGCGAACACGGTGATCACGCGGACAAGGCGACGGCTCCCGGGCCGAGCCAGGGCTACGGAGACAGCAGGCATAGCGGCACCCTACTCGTCCTTGCTGTGGGCCTGACCGTTGCGGCTACGTGTCCGCCACGGGCACAACGACCGCGCCCGCCACCACGTCGGGTCAGGACTGCGGGACGTTGTTCTCCAGCTCCGTGAGCCAGGCGGCGGGCGGCGCGTCCGACGGCATGCGCCAGTCGCCGCGCGGCGACATCGTGCCACCGGGGGACACCTTCGGGCCGTTCGGCAGGGCCGACCGCTTGAACTGCGAGGCGAAGAACCGGCGCACGAACACGTCGAGCCAGCGCCTGATCGTCGCCAGGTCGTATTCCGTGCGGCCCGACGACGGGAACCCGGGCGGCCACTCGCCGTCGTCCACCGCGTGCCACGCCTGCCAGGCCAGGAACGCGATCTTGGACGGGCGGTAGCCGCGCCGCAGCACGTGGAACAGCGTGAAGTCCTGCAACGCGTACGGCCCGACCGTCGCCTCGGTGGACTGCGGGGTCTCGCCCTCCTCGGTGGGGATCAGCTCCGGCGTGATCTCCTGCTCGAGGATCTCGGCCAGGACGGCGTTGACCGGGCTGCTCGCCTCCGCGGCGAGCTGCCCGCTGTCGATCGACCAGCGGATGAGGTGCTGGATCAGCGTCTTCGGCACGCCCGTGTTCACCGCGTAGTGCGACATCTGGTCGCCGACGCCGTACGTGCACCAGCCCAGCGCCAGCTCCGAGAGGTCGCCCGTGCCGAGCACGATGCCGCCGCGGTGGTTCGCGAGCCGGAACAGGTAGTCGTAGCGCAGCCCGGCCTGGACGTTCTCGAAGGTCACGTCGTACTGCTTGACGCCATCGGAGAACGGGTGGTCCAGGTCGCGCAGCATCTGCTCGGCGGCGGGCCTGATGTCGAGCTCCTGGAACGTCACGCCCAGCGCCTCGGCGAGCCGGATCGCCCGGTCCTTCGTCTCGGCGCCCGTCGCGAAGCCCGGCATGGTGAACGCGTGGATGTCGGTGCGCGGCCGGCCCAGCCGGTCCATCGCCTTGGCGGCGACGATCAGCGCGTGCGTCGAGTCGAGACCGCCGCTGACGCCGATCATGATCTTCGGCTGCCCGATGGCGCGCAGGCGCTGCTCGAGCCCGGTGACCTGGATGTTGTACGCCTCGTAGCAGTCCTGGGCCAGGCGCTCGGGGTCGTCGGGCACGAAGGGGAAGCGGTCCACCTTGCGGCGCAGGCCTATGTCGCCCTGCGGCGGGTGCACGCTGAAGGTGACGTCCCGGAAGCCCCGGCTGGTCGCGCCCGTACCGGTGGTCGAGCCGCCCCCGGTGGTCGAGCCTGTCGAGAAACCCGCCACGCCCATCCCCAGCCCGCGCCGGTTGTCGTCGAAGGTGCCCTGCCGCAGCCGCTCCTGGCGCAGCCGGTCCAGGTCGACGTCGACCACGGTGGCGCGGGCGCCGTCGGGGAACCGCTCCGTCTCGCCGAGCAGGTCGCCCGCCTCGTAGACCATGGTCTGGCCGTCCCAGGAGAGGTCGGTGCTCGACTCGCCCTGACCAGCCGCCGTATAGACGTACGCGGCGGTGCAGCGGTAGCTCCCGCTGCGCACGATCAGGCGACGGTCCTCGGCGCGCGCCACCGTGACCGGGCTCGCGGACAGGTTCAGCAGCACCGTCGCGCCAGCGAGCGCCGCCAGCGCGCTCGGCGGCACGGGCACCCACATGTCCTCGCAGACCTCGACGTGGAGGTCGAGGCCGGGGACGTCGTCGGCCCGGAAGATCAGGTCGGGGCCGATCGGCACCTCCTCGTCGAGCAGGCTGAGGGTGCCGCGGTACTCGTCGCCGGGGGCGAACTGCCGCTTCTCGTAGAACTCGCGGTAGTTCGGCAGGTAGGACTTGGGTGCCACCCCGAGGATCCGCCCCCTGTGCACCACGACGGCGGCGTTGAGCAGGCGGCTGCCGACCAGCAGCGGCGCGCCGACGACGAGCATCGTGGTGAGGTCGAGGCTGGCCTGCCGGACCTCCGCGAGCGCTTCGAGCACGGACTCCAGCAGGGCGTCCTGCATGAGCAGGTCGTCGATGGCGTAGCCGCTCAGGCAGAGCTCTGGGAACACCGCGACGGCCACGCCGTCGTCGTGCAGCCGCCGCGCCTGTTCCAGGATCGCTGCGGCGTTGGCGGCGGGGTCGGCGACGGCGACGGGGATGGTGCAGGCCGCGACCCGGGCGAACCCCTGGGCGTAGGCGTTGTAGAAGTCCACGGGTTCGAGTCTATGGATGCGGGCCGTGTGATGAGTCGGGACATCGTTCCGGACCCCGATGCCGGTGCCGGCCGGTCCGCTTCGAGCATGCGATCTGGCCTGCTCCAGGGCGCTGGGCCGTGCCTTACCGCATTCTGGTGGAGGACCTTCACGTGGACCTCGACGCGCATGGCCGATGTCTCGCTAGGGTCCCCCTCATGACCCAGGACCCCGACTGCCTCTTCTGCCGCATCGTGCGCGGCGAGCTGCCCTCGACCCGGATCGACGAGGACGACCGCACGCTCACCTTCATGGACATCAACCCGGCGTCCGACGGTCATGCGCTCGTGATCCCGAAAGGTCACGCGCGCGACCTGCACGACATCACGCCAGAGGACCTGGCCGCCTGCACCCTCACCGCGCAGCGGATCGCGGGCCGTGCCGTGCAGCGGCTCGGTGCCGACGGCGTGAACCTCCTGAACTGCGCCGGCGCGGACGCCTGGCAGACCGTGTTCCACTTCCACCTGCACGTGGTGCCACGGTTCCGTGACAGCCCGGACCGCGACTCGCTCCGCCTCCCGTGGACGCCGACGCCGGGCGACCCGGCCCGGATCGCCGCCGCGGCGGATCTCCTGGGCCCGGCCACCTGAGCGAGGGTCTGGGGTGCCGGTCCGACGCGGCGATGAGTTCCGTGGGCCGCCGCCGTCTGACCTGGTAGAACGCGGCGCCGACCGGCACTGCACCGCACGTGAAGGGACGTTCCATGTCATTCCAGGCCTACCTCGACGCCGTCGAGACCAAGACAGGGCACACTCCGCGCGAGCTCATCACGCTCGCGGAGGAGCGCGGGTTCACGCCGTCCACCAAGGCCGGCCCGATCCTCGAGTGGCTCAAGGAGGACTACGGCCTGGGCCGCGGGCACGGCATGGCCATGGTCCAGGTCATCACCAAGGGGCCGCAGATCAGCGCCAAGCACGTCGGTTCGTCCGGGTCGCATGCGGACGCGTCCGACACCCTGTGGCTCGACGGCAGGGCGACCAACCCTGCGTCGACCGGCTGAGCGAACCGGGGTCATCGAGCCCAACACCGTGCACGCGAAACGCCGAGGATGGCGCGCATGGTGTTGGGCTCGCCCTTCCCGGGTCCAACCGGCCCGGCTCAACCAGTCCGGCTCCACCAGTCCGGCTCCACCAGCTCCGGCCACATTGCCGGAATCTCGTTAGCCTGGGTAATGATGTACCCATGACAACCCGCTCCACCATCGCCATCATCAACGCCCACGTGGTCCCCGTCGCGGCCGAGCCCGTCGACAACGGGACGGTCCTCATCACGGACGGCGTGATCACCGCCGTCGGCCAGGACGTGACGGTCCCCGAGGGCACTGCGACGATCGATGCCCAGGGCAAGTGGCTCCTGCCCGGCTTCGTCGAGGCGCACGGCCACCTCGGTGTGCACGAGGAGGGCGAGGGGTGGGCCGGCAACGACACCAACGAGATGACCGGCCCCGACGGGTCCGCGCTGCGCGCCCTGGACGGGATCCAGGTGGACGAGGAGGGCTTCCGTGACGCCCTCGCCGGCGGCGTGACGACCGCGGTCATCAAGCCCGGCTCCGGCAACCCGATCGGCGGCCAGACCGTCGCGATCAAGACCTGGGGCGGCCGCACCGTCGACGAACAGCTCGTGAGCGACAGCGTGTCGGTGAAGTCCGCCCTCGGCGAGAACCCGAAGCGGGTCTACGGGGACAAGGGACAGCTCCCCTCCACCCGGCTGGGCGTCGCCAACGTCATCCGCAAGGCCTTCGTCGACGCGCAGAACTACGTCGCGCAGCGCGACGCCGCGGCGGCCGAGGGCAAGCCGTTCGACCGGGACCTCGCCAAGGAGACGCTGGCCCGCGTGCTCGCCGGCGAGCTCGCCTGGGACCAGCACACGCACCGCGCCGACGACATCGCCACGGCGATCCGCCTGTCGGAGGAGTTCGGCTACCGGCTCGTGATCAACCACGGCACCGATGGCCACAAGATCGCCGACGTCCTCGCAGAGAAGGACATCCCGGTCATCTACGGCCCGATGTTCACGTCCCGCTCCAAGGTCGAGCTGCGCGACCGCTCGATCCTGAACCTGGTCAAGATGGCCGAGGCCGGCGTCCGCGTCGCCATCACCACAGACCACCCCGTCATCCCCATCAACTTCCTGGTGCACCAGGCGACGTTCGCCCTCCGCGACGGGCTGCCCTGGACCACCGCGCTGGCTGCTATCACCACCAACCCGGCGTCGTTCCTCGGCCTGGACACCCGGGTGGGCGCCATCAAGGAGGGGCTCGACGGCGACGTCGTGCTCTGGTCGGGCGACCCGCTCGACACCACGGCGCGCGCGGAGCGCGTCTTCATCACCGGCACGGAGGTCTACACCTGGGACCCGGCCGGAGACGGCGGGCGCGGCGCGGGCCGCGTGCTGGAGCGCTGAGCACGGGCACGCAGGGACCGCACGTGGTCGGTAGAAGGTCAGGTGTTCGGTAACCCGGGTTGCCGATCACCTGACGTTCTGCCGACCACAGTCACCGCACCTCGCCCCGGCACCCCGGTACGACACGCACCGGCACCGCGGTCCGACGTGGCCGGCCGCCGCCGGGCGTAGCGTGCGAGCATGCTGGGTACTTCCCAACCTCCGGGCGACACCCCCGTGGAGCCGCACGCCCCCGGGCCGTTCGACCGCACCCGGCCACGTGCGTTCGTCGCCGTGGCCGTGGCGATCGCGACCAACCTCGGCTCGGTCGGTGTGGCACGCGGCCAGGTCTGGGCGACAGAGCCCGGCCTGGTCGGGGCGCTCCTGCTCCTCGTCGCGCCGGCGGCGCTGCTGTTCCTCCTGCCCCGCCGTCCTGCGCTCGCCACGGTCCTGACTGTCGCGGCCACAGTCACGTTTCTGCTGCTCGGCCGCCCGTGGGGCCCGGTCTTCCTCGGTCCGATCGCCGTGCTCGCAGGCGTCATGCTCAGCGGGGAGGTGCGCCGTGCCCGCCGGATCGCGTGGTCCGGCGCCGCCCTGTTCGCCGGGGCCGTCGGCGCCGTCGCCGCGTTGATCGCCCCGCGCATCGAGCGACTCGTGGCCGACCTGCCGCCCAGCCGGCACGAGAAGTGGGGGCCGGGCTCCGGCTGGGGCCACGGGGGCGGTGCCTGGTTCCTGAACATCGAGGCGATGATCGCCGGGGCAGCGTGGATCGCCGTCGTGCTGCTGATCGCGAGCGCCGCCCGGGACCGGATCGCACGCCGGACGGCGGCGCGAGCCGCGGCCAGGGCGACCGCGGCCGAACGCGAACGCACCGCCGTCGCCTCGGAGCGCCTGCGGATCGCGCGCGAGCTGCACGACGTCCTCGCCCACTCCCTGTCCGCCATCAACGTGCAGGCCGGCGTGGGACTGCACCTGCTCGAGAAGAATCCCGGGCAGGCCCGTGAGGCCCTGTCCAACATCCGCGACACCAGCAAGGACGCGCTCGCCGAGGTCCGCACGGTGCTGGGCATAGTCCGCGAGGGCACGACGCCGCCCCCGGGCACGCTGCCTGCCGACGCCGCGCCCCTCACTCCCACCTGGGACCTCAGCGGGCTGCGTCACCTGGCCGACCAGGCTCGCGCCGACGGGCTCGACGTCACCGTCGACCTCGCCCCCGGCATCGGCGACCTGCCCGACCACGTCGCCGGCGTCGTGCACCGTGTGGTGCAGGAGTCGCTGACCAACGTGCGCAGGCACGCGCCGTCGGCCCGCCGGGTGGCGCTGCGGGTCACCCGGGACGAGAGCGTCGAGGTGGTGGTGGCCGACGACGGCGTCCAGGCCGTGCCCTCCGGCGAACCCACCGAACCCGGCTACGGGCTCCTCGGGATGCGTGAACGCGTGGAGGGTTCTGGCGGCACCCTCCACGCGGGTCCGCGCCCGGACGGGGCGGGCTGGGAGGTCCGGGCCACGCTCCCGCTCGCAGCGCGGGCCGAGCCGACCCGCCAGGATTCTGCCGAACAGACGGATACCCGACCCGAGCCCGGAGAAACCACATGATCGACGTCCTGCTCGCCGACGACCAGGCGCTGGTCCGCGGCGGCTTCCGCGCACTGATCGACTCCGAGGACGACATGCGCGTCGTGGCCCAGGCCGCGACCGGTGACGACGCCGTAACCCTCACCCTCGACCACCTGCCCCAGGTGGTGCTCATGGACATCCGGATGCCGGGGCTGGACGGGCTCGAGGCGACGCGGCGGATCATCGCCGAGCCGCGGGCTGCGGGCGTGCACGTCGTGGTGGTGACGACGTTCGAGCTGGACGAGTACGTCACGGAGGCGATCCGCGCCGGGGCCTCCGGATTCCTGGTCAAGGACACCGAGCCCGCGGAGCTCGTGCGGGCGGTGCGCGTGGCGGCGTCGGGCAACGCGCTCCTGTCGCCAACGGTGACACGACGGCTGCTGGCCAAGGTCGCGGAGGCGACGCGTACGGTGCGGCCGGTGCCCGCGCTGACCGAGCTCACGCCGCGCGAGCGCGAGGTGCTCGTCGAGGTGGCGGGCGGGCTCGCGAACGACGAGATCGCGGGCAAGCTGTACCTCTCGGAGTCGACGGTGAAGACGCACGTCTCGCGCGTGCTCATGAAGACCGGCTCGCGGGATCGCGCTCAGCTCGTGGTGCTGGCGTACGAGGCAGGCCTGGTGCGCCCCGGCTGGGCCGGGTAGAGCTGGGCCGCGTAGAGGTGGGCCGGGGATACGGCACCACGGGGGTAGGGGAACAGGTACGCGGGGGCGACGACCCCGGCGTCGGGCGGCGAGAGCCTGGTGCTGTGGCCGGAACGTCCGGCCGAACCGAATGCTGGAGGTCGACATGCTCACCGCGACGACGGAGGTCCTCGCCAACGGGCCCCACAACGGCTGGGACGGACCCGGCCCGTTCTTCTTCATCATCCCGCTGCTCTGGTTCCTGCTGTTCGCGACGGTGATCATCCTGATCGCCCGCCGCGCCCGGCGCGGAGCACGCGGCGGATGGGGCGGCCCCTGGGCGGCGCACGCGGCGGCGGGCGCCGACCCGGTGACGCTGCTCGGCACCCGGTTCGCCCGCGGGGAGATCGACGAGGCCGAGTACCGCTCACGTCTCGCCGTGCTCCGCTCGGCGGACCCCTACCCGACGGCCCACCCGAGCGCCGGCCCGGCGGCCGGTCCGACGGCGGCCGGCGCACCCCCCGCGGCTCCCACGCCGCAGGACCAGCCGCCGGCTGACGACGACCGCTGACCGCCGCTGACGGCCGCTGACGGCCGCTGTCTGCCGCTCAGCGGCGGCCGGCGCAGGTGCCGGGCGCCCAGGCCACTCCGGTGGCCCGGGCGCCCGGCAACGATTGGTCTCCTGTTGCGGGGGTGCCGCTAGACTCGCGGGCGAGTGCGACCGAACGCACTTTTCTGACCCGATGACGTGAGGGAAGTAGATCGTGAGCACCAGCAAGAACTGGGCAACGGCCGCACTGGTCAGCTGTGCACTACTGCTGTCCGGATGCGCCGCCCTCGAGGACATGGCCAGCGACTTCAGCCCGTCGGGCGAAGAGGTCGCGCAAGACGCTCCCTCGCCCGTCGCCGAAGCCCCCGTCAGCACCGGCGAGTACGACCTCGTCGAGTCGTGCAACGCGTTCTTCACCGGCCCGATCGTCTCGACGGTCTCGCAGGCCGCTGACGCCGTCCAGGCTCCGCTCAGCGAGGAGCTCACCGGCACCGTCAGCGACATCAGCAGCAACATCGGCCTGCTGATCGGCAAGTCCGACGAGGTCAGCATCGCCCACCTCGAGGCAGTGCGTGCGCCGTTCGACCAGGCGCTCGACGGCTCCATCGCCCGCCCCACGGCGGTCGAGACGGCCATCAAGGAGTACAAGGCCACGTGCGAGGAGGCCGGCTTCAAGGGCTGACCCCCTCGGCACGTCGGCCGAACGGCGAGCCCGACCGACGACGGCGAGCTCGGCCGCTGGACGGCCAGCGGGTCAGCTGCCCTTGAGGAACTCGTGCATCACCGGGCCGGCCGTCGTCGAGCCGAGCTCGCCCTCCTCGATGAACACGACAGCCGCCAGGTCGTTCGCGATGGCGAGCATCCAGACGTGCGCCTTGCTCCCGTCGCCGAACTGCGCGGTACCGGTCTTCGCGCCGACGATTCCCGGCACGTCCTGCAGCACCGCGGCCGAACCCTCCTCGACCACGCCGCCCATCAGGTCGCGCAGGGTGGCCGCCTCGTCAGCGGTCAGGTCGCCCGACGGCGCGTCGGCCTCCTTCTCGCCCGACGGTTCCACCAGCCACGGCGACACCGTGTGGCCGGCCGAGACGCTCGCCGCGACCGTGGCCATGGCGAGCGGTGTCGCCAGCACCTTGCCCTGGCCGATCATCGACGCGGCGTGCTCGGTGGCCGGCGCTTCGGTCGGGACGTCGCCCAGCGCCACCGCCGCCCCGAAGGCCGCGGGCTCGACGCCCAGACCGAGCGACGCCGCGGCGTCGTGGAGCTGCTGCTGCGAGATCTTCTGGTGCTGCGAGATGAAGCCCGTGTTGCACGAGTTCGCGAACACCGTCCGGAACGGCACAGCGTCTCCCATCGCGGACGTGGGGTAACCGGGCACGTTCTGGAACTCACGGCCCTCGACGTTGATCGTCGCCGTGCACGGCAGCGCGGTCTCCGGCGTGATCCCCGAGCGGAGCATCGCGAGGGACGTCGCGATCTTGAACGTCGACCCGGGCGGGTACTGGCCCAGCGTCGCCGTGTTGTACCCGTCGGAACCCGGACCCGACGCCGCGGCGAGCACCTCGCCGGTCGACGGTTTGATCGCGACGATGGCACTCGCCAGGTCGTCGAGGTCGGCCAGCGCGGACTCGGCGCGGCGCTGGGTCGCCGGGTCGAGCGTGATCGTCACCGGCTCGCCGTCCTGCTTATCGATGGTGAACGCCTCGCGACCCTCGCCCTCCGCGGGTTCGATGGTCACCGCGAGTCCTGGCACGCCGCGCAGCCGGTCGTCGTGGGCGGCCTGCAAGCCGGAGAGACCGACCATGTCGCCTGGCTTGACGGTACCCTCCGACTTCTCGACGATCTCCGCGGTGGCCTCGCCGACCGAACCGAGCACGCCCCGGGCGAAGTCGCGCTCCTTCGCGAGCGGCAGCTCGTCCGGGATCCCGACGACGCCGTCGATAGCCATGGCGGCGTCGAAGTCGTACTCCGGGTCGTTCTCGCGGATGGTGATGACCTCGACGAACGCCTTCGCCCCGGCCGATTCCACCTGTGCGGCGATGTCTTCGGTGGTCGCCTGGTCGAAGTCCAGAACGTCGCCGAGCTTCGTGGCGGCGGTGTCCCAGCCCGGCCGGGTCTTGTCGATGCCCACGTGGTGCACCGGCGTCATGCCGACGAGCGTCTCACCACTGGTCGTGACGATCTCGCCACGCAACGGTTCGGTGCGCTCGACAGCCAGCCGCTCGCCTGCCTCCAGGCCGGGGACCAGGACGTCCGTGCCCCAGGTAGCCTCCCACGCGCCGGCCTCCCCGTCCGTCGGGCCCGGGTAGGTCAGCTCGGTGACCGTCTCGTACTCCCAGGCCTCCTCCGCCGCGACGGGCCAGGTCCAGGCGAACGTGGCGGTGGCGGTCGCGGTGCCGCCGTCGCCCTCCTGCATCGGCGTCACGCTCTTGACCGTGACGGTCCCGGAGTCCTCGCCGACGGCGGCGAGCATCTGCTCGAACACCCGGGCGTACTGCTCGTCCGGCGACGCCGACGTCTCCATCACGAGCGGGACGTCCGCCGGTGTGCCCGCCTCGAGTGCGGCCGCCAGCTCCTCAGCGGCGACCTCAGGGTCGGGGACGGGCGGCTCGCGGAACAGGAACCAGGCCCCGGCGCCCAGCGCGAGGAGGACCAGGACGACGATGCCGATGATGAGCGCCCGGGTGCCCTTGCGGGGCGGAGCCGGAGCCGCGGGTGGCGGAGTCGGAACCGCGGGTGGCGGCCCTCCGGCCGGCGGCACCGTGGCGTACCCACCTGGCGGAGGCGGTACCGGCGCATGACCGTCCGCGGGCAGATGGGGTGAAGGGTGTCCGCTCATGCCCTGGAGCCTAAGGGGACCGTCATGGTCAGCACGTGTTATCTCTTGGGAGAATTGGGGCGAGCCCGGGTGAAATAGAGCGGGGCCGCCGAACCCCCTGGATCTGCGGCCCCGCCCGTCGACGTCACGCGTCCGGGTACCGCCACCGGTCACGGGGGCGCGTGGCGAGCTTGAGGTACGAGATCGTCGGTGCAGTGCGAGCGGTGGCCCGCATCCTGTGCTCGCGGCGGTTGAGCAGCTCCATGCGCCGCAGGTCGCGCTCGATCTCGGCGACGTTGTTGCCGGTGAGCGCTGCTGTGCTGGTCGTCATGGTCGATCCCCGTTCCCTGGCCCCTCGAGCGGACGCCCTCAGTGACCAGGACGTACCAGGAGCTCGTTTCATCGGTAGGGAGCGACGACGTCGCGATTTGTGACCGCGGCGACAAAATTCACCCGGTCACGGCGGCCCGATCGCGGCGGCCCGGTTCCCCAGAAACGTTCGCAGGGCCGGGTCGGTGGTGAGCGAGCGCGCCTTGGCATAGGCGGCGTGGGCGGCATCGACGCTGCCCGCCTCGGCCAGGAGATGCGCCCGGGTGGCCCACAACGGCTGGAACCTGCCCGACGCCGCGTCCGACGCCGCGATCTCGTCCAGCTCGGCGAGTCCCGCCTCCGGGCCGTCGACCCGGCCGAGCACCGCCGCGAGCGCCACCCTTCCTCCGAGGGTCGGGGCGACGCGGAGCAACGCCCGGTGCAGCGTGAGCAGCGCAGGCCAGTCGGTGCGCCCGGTGCGGGCCCTGGCGCAGTGCACGGACTGGACGGCGGCCTCGAGCCGGAACCGGCCTGGCAGGTCGGGGGGCGCGGCGGCCCCGGCGAGCGCACGCCGGAGCAACGCCTCGCCGCGCTCGATCAGTGCGGCGTCCCAGCGGGTGACGTCCTGCTCGTCGAGCGGCACGAAGGCGCCGTCGGTCCCGCGTGCGTCCGCCCGCGCCACGGAGAAGCAGAGGAGCGCGGCGAGGCCGAGCACCTCCGGCTCGGGCAGCAGGTGCGCCAGCAGCAGGGCAAGGGTGAGCGCGTCGCCGGTGAGGGAGCCCCGGACCTCTGGTGCCGCCCCGCGCCAGTCGATCGCGTACGCGCCGTACACCGCCTCCAGCACGGGTGGCAGGCGATCGGGCATCTCGTCGCGGCCGGGGATGCGCGCGTCACGGATGCGGCGCTTGGCCCGGACCAGGCGCTGCGCCATCGTGGGCGCGGGCACGGCGAACGCGGCTGCGATGTCGCGCGCCTCGACACCGAGCACGGTCTGCAGCATGAGCGGGGTGCGGATACCTGCCTCGACCGCCGGGTGGGCACAGACGAACAGGAGCTCCAGCCGGTGGTCCCCGATGGCGTCGGGTCCGGGCTCCTCGGGTGCCGCCACCGGCTCTGGCGCGGCATCGGCAGGCGTCGTGGTGCGCAGCGCGGCTGAGCGGTACAGGTCACGCAGCCGGTTCCGGGCCACGGTGAGCAGCCAGCCGTCCGGATTGTTCGGCACGCCGTCGTCGGGCCAGTGACGCAGGGCGCGCTCGAAGGCCTCGGCAAGGGCGTCCTCGGCGCGCTGGATGTCACCGTCACGTGCCGCGAGCAGCGCCAGCAGGCGGCCGTACGACGTGCGGGCTGCCGCGTCCGCGGCAGCCCGAACGTCGTCGTGCTCGATCAGCGCGTCCACGACCCGTTCGCGAAGTGGGTGGCCGACGGGCGCACCTCCACGGTGCCCCACTGGACCGACGGCGCCTTCTGCGCCCAGGCGAGCGCGGCGTCGAGGTCTGGCACGTCCACGACGAACGTGCCGCCCAGCTGCTCCTTCGTCTCCGCGAAGGGGCCGTCCTGGATCCGCAGCTCGCCGTCGCGCACGGCGACGGTGGTCGTGGACGACGACGGCTGCAGCACCTCCGCCGAGATGAGCACCCCCGCCTGGTCGAGTGCCGTGGCGTAGGCGTCGAAGGCGCGTTCGCCCTCCGCCCAGCCGTCCGCGCCGAGGTCGTCCGGCGTCATCTCCGGGTAGTGCAGCAAGATTGTGTAGCGCATGGTTCAGTCCTCCGGTCGGTGTCTGTCTGACACCGTGGTGACGATCTCGCGGCCACCCGATCGACAGGACCGCAGAACCCTTCGGACACGACTCGGGTCGGGGCGACCCCCTGGTACGCCCCGACCCGGTCCCTCTGGTCGGCCGAGCAGGCCTCTGGTCGGCCGGGCAGGTCAGGTGGTCGGCGCCGCCTTCACCACCGGGCCCCACGCCAGCGGGTCGAGAGAACGGGAGCCGTCGTCCGCGCTCCCTGTCCAGAGGCGCGCGTCGTCGATGGTGGCGGCGAGGAGGTTCCGCAGCCGGGCGTCCACGTCGGGGATGAAGGCCTCCGAGATGCCCTGCACCGCGGTGGAGACCACGCTCGGCGCGGCGTCGCGCACGAACCGCTTGGGTCGCACGCTGGTGCCTGCGCAGAACCGCTCGGCCCAGGCCGCCGTCTTCGGCACGGCCGCGAGCGCGTCCTTGCTCTCCGGTGCGAGGGTGCCTGACGGACGGTCCTCCAGGACGTCGAGCATGCGCTCCGACCCGAGGATCGCCACGGCGAGCGTCTGCTGACGGTCGGCGGGTGACACGGGCAGCGCCGTCTGCGCTGCGCGCAGCGCGATGCGCACGTCCCAGCGCGGATCGGTGCTGGTCAGCCCGATGACCGACGGGATGAGTGGCGCGAGCTGGGGACGCGCGTGGTCTGCCGTGAGGTCGTTCACCGCGCGGGCCAGCATCGCGATCAGCGGGTGCGTACAGGCGGGGTGATCACTCCACTTCTCGCCCGCGAGGAAGGATGCGAGCTCCATGAAGCACGCACCCTTCTTGGGATTGCGGTGCTTCCCACGGCCCAGCATGGGCAAGATGTCGTACGTTCCAGCTTCGGTTCCGGTCACGATTCCACCCCCGAATTGGGTCCGCTACTTGTTCCAGTGTGCGTCCGGTGTGACGTAGATCGCAATAGCGAGGCTGTGAACTGCCTGGATCTCGTCCTCCGTGACGCCGGCCGAGCGCCCGAGCGGGGGCACCTCAGACCAGGTCGGGGCACCTCAGAGGTACCTCAGACGTCGTTCTGAGGCACTCGGTCCGCCAGGACTGCCCGATCGACCGATCCGGTGCCACCGGCCTCAGGACGAGTGTCTTCCTCATCAGCCGGACGGGCACACGGCCCGCCGGGGACATCCGGAGGAATCATGTCGATGTGGGGACCCGCCGCCGAGGCGGAGATCGAGTACCGGCAGGCGGAGGTCAGGAAGGCCTGGGGCGGCCGGCGGGCCGGCGGCGCGGACCGGCACCTCCGGTCGAGGCGCCGCTCGGAGTGGCGGTCGGCACGCAGGACGGAGCGCACCGAGCGCCAGGCGCGGACCGACCGCGCCGAGCAGATCAGGGCGGGCGTCGCCGGTATGCGCCCGGTGGCCACCACCACCCGTCGCGGCCTGTTCGCGTGATCGAGACGGGCGCCGAGGCGGACGAGACCGGGGGGACTGTCGGTGGCCGGTGGCACGATGGGCAGGTGCGACGGTCTACGACGATTCCCCTGGTCTCCCGGCAGGAGCAGGTCGCCTCTCTCCTGCTGGCAGTGGGGCGCGCCTCTGCGGGCCGGCCCGGTCTGGTGCTCGTGGGCGGCGACGCCGGGGTGGGCAAGACCCGTCTGCTCAGCCACGTCGCCCAGGCGGCGGAGCGGGCGGGCGCGAGCTCCGTCGTCGTGCACTGTGTGGACCTGGGGCAGGTCGGCATCCCGTACCTCCCGTTCACGGACGCGCTGACTCAGCTGCAGACCGGGGCCGCGGGGCCCGAGGCCGCCGCCCGGGTGGCGGAGCTCGTGGCGGAGCGGCCCGCGCTGTGGCGGCTCCTGGAGCCCGGCGGGAGCGGCGACGCCGACCACGACGAGCGGCTCCAGCTCTTCGAGGGCATCGCACGCAGCCTCGCGGTGGCCGGCGTGCCCGAGCGGCCGTTGGTGCTGGTGGTCGAGGACGCCCACTGGGCCGACGCCTCGACGCGCGACGTGCTGCGTTTCCTCGCGGCTCGCGCCAGGTCGGAGCACGTCCTGATCGTGGTCTCCTACCGGTCGGACGACGTCGACCGACGCCACCCGCTGCGCCCGCTGCTCGCCGAGCTGTCCCGGTTGGAGCACGTCGAGCGGATAGACCTGCGGCCGTTCGACGAGAGCGAGCTGCGCGAGTTCACGACTGCCCTGGCCGGCCGGCCGCTGGGCGCCGCGGGCTTCGCCGAGGTGCTGGAGCGGTCCGAGGGCAACGCATTCTTCGCGGAGGAGCTCCTGGACGCCGGGCCGGACTCGGCCAGCCTGCCCTGGACGCTCACCGAGGTGCTCCGCACGCGGCTCGAACGGCTGGACCCCGACGTGCAGCAGGTGCTGCGCATCGCGTCGGTCGCCGGACGCCGCGTGCGGGAGGAGCTGCTGCGGGCGGCCACCGCCCGGTGGGGCGCACTGGACGTCGACGTCGCGCTGCGCGAGGCGGTCACCCAACAGGTCCTCGTGGTGTCGGGAGTGCACCTGGAGTTCCGCCACGCGCTACTGGCGGAGGCCCTGTACGCCGACCTGCTGCCGGGCGAACGTTCGGCGGTGCATCGCGCCTACCTCGCGGTGATCGAGCAGGACGGGCCCGACGGCATGCCGATCGGCAGCGCGGCCGAGCGCGCGCACCACGCCTTCGAGGGGCACGACCTGCCCGCCGCGCTCAGCGCGTCGCGGGACGCCGCCCTGCGGGCGCGTCGGCTGCTCGCACCCGAGGAGGAGCTGAGGCACTGGGAGCAGGTGCTGGCGCTGTGGGAGTCCGTCCCGGACGCCGAGGAACGGATCGGCAGCGACCGGGTCGCCGTCGCGCTCTTCGCCGGGGAGGCGGCCGCGCGGGCGGGCGACCCGATGCGAGCGGTCAAGCTGACCCGGCGTGCGGCCGACAGCGTCGACGATCCCGTGCGGCGGGCCGGCCTGCAGCACGTGCTCGTGCACCGGTACCTCGACCTGCCGACGTGGGACGAGGAGCCAGGGCAGGTCGAGGCGGCGATCGCGGACCTGCGAGCCGCCCTCCAGGTGCTTCCGCAGCGCAGCCCCGAACGGATCTGGACGAACGCCCTGCTGGCCCGCGTCTCGATGATCATCGACCGGGACGACGACGCGCGCGAGCACGCCGAGTGCGCCATCGAGGAGGCACGGGCAGTCGGGCAGCCCGGCGCCCTCGCCGCCGCCCTGTCCACGCTCGCCGTCCTGGACGTCGCCGACCCGGACCGCGCCGCCGCCCTCTTCGACGAGGCGCGCGCGGCCGCCATCGAGGCCGGCGACGCGCTCACCGAGATGCGCACGCTCTACAGCGCCACCGCCAACCGCTTCTACGCCGGTGAGCTCGAACCCGCCGAGCAGCGGGTGCGACACGCCCTCGACCGGGCCGAGGAGCTCGGCCTGACCTGGAGCACGCCCACCGTCAACCTGCGGATCCTGGAGGAGGTCATGCTCTACTTCCGCGGCGACCTCACGGCACGTGCCGCGGACGGTGTGCCCGCCACGTCCAAGCACATCCTGGACGCGAGCCGGATGTACGCGGCGGTAGCCCGGGGCGACGACGACGCGATCACCCGCGGTGAGGCCCTCCTCGACCACTGGCAGAGCGACGGCCAGATCGCCCTGCTCGGCGGTGGCTGCCTGGTCGACGCCCTGACCTGGGCGGGCCGGTACGACGACGCGGCGGCCCTGGCAGTACGGATCACCGACCACCTCGGCGAGGTGTGGACGGAGGTGTTCCTCGGCCGGATCTGGTTGTCCGCGCTGGCGATCGCCGCCCTGGCCGACGCGGCGGAGGCCGACCGGACGGCCGGGCGCGCCGGTGTGCCCGGTTCCCCCGCCGCCACGGCCGTCGAGACCCGCGCGACCGCTCGCCTCGACCGCGGCGACTCGCTCCTCGCCATCGCCAGGGAGACCGCCCAGCGTGGCCGCCCACGCGGCGGCGTGCTCGGGCCGGAGGGACGGGCCTGGCTCCAGCGCGCGACCGCGGAGAACGCCCGTCTGCACGCCGTGGCCGGGCGCGTCCCTGGGTCAGCGGGCGCCGCCGCCGACGAAGCGGTGCCGGGCGAGCTGTGGCGAGCAGCAGCAGCCACCTGGCAGGACACGGTGAACGCCTTCGACTTCGGCTACCGCTACGAGGTGGCGCGCTCGCGGTATCGCTGGGCCGAGGCCCTGCTCGGTGCCGGCGAGCGCGAGGCTGCTGAGGTCGAGGCGTCCGAGGCCCTCTCGGAGGCACAGGACATGGGCGCACGTCCCCTGGCCGACGCCGTCCGCGCGCTGGCCAGGCGGGCGCGGCTCGACCTGCCGGGCGTACGCCGCGCCACCGCGTCGACCCTGACCGACCGGGAGGAGGAGGTGCTCGGCCTGGTCGCGCAGGGCCTGTCGAACCGGCAGATCGGCGAGCGCCTGTTCATCTCCACCAAGACGGTGAGCGTCCACGTGTCCAACCTGCTGGCCAAGCTGGGGGCCTCGGGGCGCGCGGAGGCGGTGAGCCTCGCGCACCAGCGCGGCTTGCTCGAGGTGTGACGTGGCCGAGAGGCTGGCGTGGCCGAGGGGGTGGCGTGACCGCGAGGCCGCAGATTACCCGCCCAGCGCAAAAGGGACACATCCGGTACATCTGTCGCGCACACGCACTTCTCTCGCAATACTGATGAGATGCCGACGGACCTCCAGGCGCTGCGGGACCTCGAGCACGTCGGTCTCGGAGCACCCACTGCCGACGAGGCCTTTGACCGATTTGCCCGCCTGGTTCGGCGGCATCTGAAGGTGCCGGCAGCGGTCGTGTACTTCGTGGTCCCCGAGGGGCAGGTCCTCGCGGGCGCTTCGGGCATGCCCGAGCCCCTGCAGTCGAAGCGGCTGCTGCAGTACCCCGGCACCCTCACGAACATGATCGCCACGCGGGCGGAACCGGTCGTGTCGTCGGACGCCCGCCTGGACCCCACGCTGCGCGAGACCTACCTGGTCCGCGAGATGGGCCTGGTCGCGCTCGCCGGCTACCCCGTCTTCGACCTGCGTGGCCGTGCCGTCGGCGCACTCTGCGCGGTGGTCGGCGAGCCACGCGTGTGGTCGGAGGACGACCTGGCCTCCCTGGCCGACCTCGCCGCGGCGTGCACCGCCGAGCTGCGCCTGCGCGCCGAGCGGGAGCGGGCACGCCGGATCCAGCAGACGGCGGTCCGGGCCAACCGCCGCAGCAGGTTTCTGCTCTCCCTGAGCGAGGCGTTCGCGAACGCGAACACCATGGACCAGGTCGAGGCGGTCATCGCAGAGGTGGGCACCGCCGGGATCGGCGCGCGCTACTGCGCGTTCGCCGTGGCCGACGCCGACGGGCGGGGCATCACCTACCGGTCGCTGGTCCACGCAGAGCCCCAGTTCCCGCAGCGGATGCGGCAGGCCAAGCTGGACGACCACCGGCCGCTCTCGGAGGCGGCCCGTACCGGGCGGCCCCTGCTCTTCCGGTCGAGCGACGAGCTGTTCGCGATGTACCCGGGGATGCGGGACCTCTGCGACCCGGGAGTCGGCGCCCGGGCGTTCCTTCCGGTGGTCACCGCCGGTGTCGTCGTCGCCGTCATCATGCTGGCGTGGGAACGTGAGCGCGGGCCGGACAAGGACTCGTACGCGCTCCAGACCGGCCTCGCGCACTACACGGGTCACGCGCTCGAACGGGCCCGGCTCCTGGAGGAACGGCGCGAGTCGGCCAAGACGCTGCAGCGAGCGATGCTCAGCCGCCTGCCCGAGGTGGCGCACCTCGACATGGCGGCCACGTACTCGCCCGCGACGCGCTCCGACCAGATCGGCGGTGACTGGTACGACGCGGTGGCGGTGGACGACGACGCGACCATGTTCATGATCGGCGACGTGACCGGTCACGACATGCGCGCCGCCGCGAAGATGGGCCAGCTCAGGTCCTTGCTGCGGGCGTTCGCGTGGAGCCACGACGAGTCGCCGTCGGCCCTGTTGTCGCTGCTCGACAAGGCCAACTCGGGCCTGGGGCTGCTCGCCAGCGGGACCGCCGTGGTGGCCCGGCTGGAGCGGGTCGCGGGGGCCTATCAGCTCACGTGGTCCACCGCAGGCCACCCGCCGCCCCTCGTGCTCCGGGCGGACGGGTCGGTGGAGCGCCTCTCGGTGCTGCCGGACATGATGCTGGGCGTCCGGCCGACGGCGAAACGCACCGACCACCTCACGACGCTGTATCCCGGCGACACGCTCCTGCTCTACACCGACGGGCTCGCCGAGCAGCGCGGGACCACGCCCGACCAGTGGTTGAACCGGCTGGAGAAGACGCTCGGCGTGCTGGTCGACACGGCCACGGCAGCGCTGCCCGTCACCCTCGTGCGCCGCCTCGCGTCCGGTGAGCAGCGGGACGACGTCGCGGTGCTCGCCGTTCGGGTGCGCGCCGCCTCCCCGTCCGGACCGCCCTCGCCGGGCCGTCCCGCCACGGCGGAACGCAAGCTCGCCCCGTCGCTGTGCGACGTCGGCCCCGCCCGCATCTGGGTCGACGACGTACTGGAGAGCTGCGGGGTGCCGATGCCGCTGCGCCGCACGGTCATGCTGCTGACGTCGGAGGCGCTGACCAACGCCGTCGACCACGGGCAGGCGCCGTTCACCGCCACCGTCGAGGTGGACATGGAGCGCCTGCGCGTGGGGGTGCGGGACTCGTCCACCGCGCAGCCCGAGCTGCGCGACCCGACGGTCACCGATTTCGGCGGACGGGGCGTGCAGTTCCTCGAGCGGCTCGCGTCCCGCTGGGGCGTGGACCGGCACGGCGAGCCCGCCACGGCACAGCCGCGCCCCGGCCAGCGAGGGAGCCGCCGGACCGGCAAGACCGTCTGGTTCGAGCTCGACCTGAGCTGAACCGGACCATCGGGGGAGCCGGGGGTGAACTTCCGCCGATGGCTTCGGCCAGGGTCGAATCCCCTTCGAGCGTGTCAGTGGTGCCGCGTAACGTGTGATCCATGGCACAGACAGCGTCACACCCTAGGCAGAGCACCGGTGAGGGCCTGGCCGCGGACGAGCTCTCCGCGCAGCTCGAGGTCTACCGCCGCGAGCTCACCGGATACTGCTACCGCCTGCTGGGCGGCGCGTTCGACGCCGACGACGCGGTGCAGGAGACCCTCCTGCGCGCGTGGCGGTCGTACGAGCGGTTCGAGGGCCGTTCCTCACTGCGCACCTGGCTGTACCGGATCGCCACCAACGTATGCTTCGACCAGCTGGGCTCCAGCCGCGCCAAGCGCGAGCGGCCCATGGGCCTCGGTGCTGCGGTCGACCCGGTCGAGGAGAGCCTCGCGACGGTGCTGCCCGAGTACGCGTGGGTTGAACCGGTAGCGACCGAGCACGTACTGCCGGGCGCCGGGGACCCCGCAGACACGGCAGTGGCGCGAGAGTCCGTGCGGCTCGCGTTCGTCGCGGCGCTGCAGCACCTGCCGGCCAAGCAGCGTGCGGTGCTCATCCTGCGCGAGGTGCTGCGCTGGCCTGCGACGGAGGTGGCTACGCTGCTCGACACCTCGGTGGCCTCCGTGAACAGCGCCCTGCAACGGGCGCGGGCCACGCTCGCCGACAAGGCACCCGACCGCTCGGGTGCCTCGGAGTCGCCGGCCGTACCACCGTCGGCGGACGAGTCCGAGCTGCTGGAGCGGTACGTGGCGGCGTTCGAGCGGTACGACATGAAGGCGCTGGCCAACCTCCTGCGCGAGGACGCGGTCATGAACATGCCGCCGTACGCCATGTGGCTGGAGGGCATCGAGAACATCCAGGCGTGGCTGACCGGACCCGGCCACGGGTGCGAGGGCTCACGCTGCATGCCCATCCACGTCAACGGCACGCCGGGCTTCGCTCAGTACCGGCCGGACCCAAAGGGCGGCCACTTCGCGTGGGGGATCGTGGTGCTGGAGAACGACGGTACGCACGTCACCGGCATCACCACCTTCATCGACACGGAGAAATGGTTTCCCCGATTCGGCCTGCCGAGTCACCTCGACTAGGCGTTTGCCCATACCCTCACAAGGGTGACTGTGCGATCCGTGGTGGTCGGCGTGGACCACAAGCACCCGGACCTGGCTCGGCGGGCAGCGTCGCTCGTCCAGGCCCTGGGTGGAAGCCTGATCGAGCTCGTATGTGTGTGGGTCGACGAGACAGCCGTCTCGGACTCACGAGGGTTCACCGTGTCGGTGGACCCGGACATTGCGGTGTCCTCTGACGCGTACGGGGCCGACGTCCTGGCGGGGCTGAACAGGGCGATGGCCGACGTCGGCCTGCCCTGGTGCGCCCTGCGCGGTGCGGGTGACCCTGCCGCCGAGCTGGTGCGCGTGGCCGACGAGGTGGGAGCGGCGATGATCGTCGTGGGCTCGCGACGGCCTGGTCTCCGCAGCTGGGCGACGAACGTCGTGGGGGGAACCGTCGCGGGGCGGCTCATCCATAGCCAGCCCCGCCCCGTCGTGGTGCTGCCAGAGCCGGCGACGGCGTCGTGAGCGATAGGTTCGTCCAAGACCTGGCGAGCACCAGCGAGGGGACACATCGCGTGACGCGAGCACCGCACCGCGACTGGCGGTACATCGGACTCGTCGCGCTCGGCGGAGCCGCCGGCTCGGTCGCCCGGTACTTTCTGAGCTTCTGGGCGGGTGCGCTCCTGACGCCGCTGACCCTGCTGTTCCCCGCCGCGGCCGAAACGGTGCTCTGGTTTCCGATCGGGACGTTCGTGGTCAACGTGGTCGGCGCGCTCGCCCTGGGATACCTCCTGGAGGCCCTCGCCCGCCGTGGTCGCGAGACCGCGCGGCGACGCAAGATCCGGATCGGGATCGGCACCGGCGTGCTGGGCGGGTTCACCACCTACTCGGCCCTGGCGCTGGAGACCCAGACCCTGCTCGTCCAGGGACTCGGCTGGCTCGCCCTGCTCTACGTGGTGCTCACCCTCGCGGGCGGCACCGCGGCATGCCTCGGCGGCATCGCGATCGCTACCCGCGCCGACCGACGACGAGAGCGCAGGTCACGCTGATGCTCGAGCTGCTGGTGGTCGCCGCCGGAGGTGGCTTGGGCGCCGCCGCCCGCTTCATGGTCGACGGTGAGGTCCGAGCCCGCCACAACAGCGGGTTCCCGTGGGGAACGTTCGTGGTGAACGTGGCGGGCTCGTTCCTCATCGGCGTGTTCTCGGCGCTGTTCTTCGCCCTCGTCCCGTGGAACGACACCGCCCAGCTCCTGCGGATCGCCCTCATCACGGGCCTGTGCGGCGGGTTCACCACGTTTTCCACAACCACTGTGGAATCGGTGCGCCTGGCCCGGTCCGGCCGGATGCGCCTCGCGCTGGCGAACTCCTTGGGCACGCTGGCGGTTACCGTCACGGCCGCGGCGCTGGGTGCGGCTCTGGTCGTGCTGGTGGTGGGTGGGCTGTTCGCCTGACCGAGCCCGAGGCGCCACCTCCGGACGCGGTCATCGGAGCGTCCTGGGCGGGTCCTTCACACCGGCAGCTCGCCGGAGTTGAAGACGCCGAGGAAGAGCTCCGCCAGCGAGGTCCACTCCTTGAGCGGCCGATCACCGACGAAGCGCGCCGCCTCCTCGGGGGTGCGGTTCACCAGGGCGATGTCGACGACGAAACGGCCGTCGCCCTCGCGCCAGACGACCGCCGCGTTCGTCCGCCTGCTGGACTTGCTGATGCCTGACCAGAGCTCGTTCTCCGGCTTCTGCACGCGCTCGATCAACGGGTAGTCGCTCTTGTGCTCCCAGCTCGACCACGCGTGGCTCAACGCACGCTCGAGGTCCGCCTTCGAGGACGTGACTCGCGTCTCGCCGATCGCGGCCATGCCAAGGCCGAGGCCCTCGATCACCTCGGTCACCTGCTGTTCTTTGCTTGCCATGTTCGGACACTAGAGCACACCCGTCCGGAACAGGCCTTCGGAGGGCATTTATCCCGGATTCGCCCCACAAAATGCCCAACAGCTTCGGCACTCCGGGCTCCCGTGTGTCGGTGGCGCGTGGCAGGCTTCGCCCCATGAGCCTGCTGCTCCTCGACACCGCCTCGCTGTACTTCCGCGCGAGGACGCATCTGTGCTGATCAAGATTAGGCGTGTGGGCAAGAAGCGCGTCCTGCCCTTCTTCAGCATTCGGACGTCGTACGAGGTCGTGATCAAGGACGGCGACCGCATCGTCTACAGCGGATTCACCACGACGCCGTCCGCCATCCTCGTGTCGAAGGGCAAGGTTCATACGACCGATTCGTACGACTGGATCGCGGCCGCTGAACATGCGTTCGCGCCCACTGGCGACACTTGGGTCACTGACCCGTTCGGAGGACGTTGATATGCCGGAGAAGAAGCTTCTTCTACTCGACACCGCCTCGCTGTACTTCCGCGCGTTCTTCGGCGTTCCCGACTCGCTCCGGGCGCCCAGCGGCATGCCCGTGAACGCCGTCCGCGGCCTGCTGGACACCATCGCCTGGCTGGCCACGACCCACGGTCCCGACCGCATGGTCGCGTGCTGGGACGACGACTGGCGTCCCACCTTCCGGGTCGAGGCGATCCCGAGCTACAAGGCGCACCGCGTCGCACAGGAGGTGCCGGGCACCACCGGCATCGAGGAGGTGCCCGAGGCACTGCTCGCCCAGGTCCCGATCATCGTGGACCTGCTCGCGGCGCTCGGTATCGCGCGAGTCGGGGTGCCCGGGTACGAGGCCGACGACGTCATCGGCACCCTGACCGCCCGCGCCGTCGAGCAGGGGACCGGGCCGGTGGACATCGTCACCGGCGACCGGGACCTGTTCCAGCTGGTGGACGACGCCGCAGGGGTGCGGGTGCTGTACCCCGCGCGTGGCATCCGTGACCCCGACGTGGTGAACCAGGAGCGGCTCGCCGAGAAGTACGGCGTCACGTCGGGGCAGGCCTACGCCGACATGGCCACGCTCAGGGGCGACCCGAGCGACGGCCTGCCGGGCGTGCCGGGAGTCGGCGAGAAGACCGCCGCCAAGCTGCTCGCCCAGTACGGCACCCTGGCCGGGATCCTCGCGGCGCGCGATGCCGGGGACAAGGGCCTGACGACCACGCAGCGTCGCCGCCTCCAGGAGGCCGACTCCTATCTGCGCGTCGCGCCGGTCGTGGTGCAGGTGGCGCGGGACGTACCGCTGCCTACGTTCGATCCGGCAGTGCCCACGGCACCCGCCGACCCCGAGGCGCTGGAAACGCTGACCGAGCAGTGGGGCCTGAAGTCCAGCGTGGGACGGGTACGCACCGCGTTCGGCTGGGCCTGAGCACCCCGGCCGGGTCAGACGCTCAGGTCGCTCGGATGGGCCTGAACGTCAGGTCAGGTGGGTCAGGTCAGGTGGGTCAGGTTCTGATGGCCGCGTCGTAGCGGTCCAGCACCACCTGGATCAGGCGCGGGTCTGCCTTGTCGGCTCGGGCGGGACCCGCTACCGGGTCGGTCACGACGTCGGCGCCCGCCTCCAGCACCCGGTCCAGGAAGTACCCCGGCGCCAGCAGGTAGGCCACGACGATCACACGCGCCGCAGGCGTCCCGGCGGCTGCTCGCGCCGCGGCCACAGCGGCAGGCACGCGCGGCTCCGCGCCCGCCCCGTACGACGGCGTCACGGGTCGTCCCAGACGCTGCGCCAGCGCGCTCGTGACCTCCTCGACCGCCGTCGCGGCAGCTGCCACCGAGGATCCGGCGGCGGCGAGCACCACGACGTCGTCTGACCGGAACGGGCCGTGTGCCGCCTCAGCGGCGGCGTACCGGTCGGCGAGGATGTCGACGAGCAGCGGATGCGGCCCGAGCGGCTCGGCGGCGACCGCCGTGCGCCCGTCGGAAGCAGCGCCGGCGGACCGGTCGGAGCCAGCGCCCTCGGACGCGTTGACGGCGGCGACGGCCTGCGCGATGTCGTGGCGAACGTGGTATCCGGTCGAGAGCAGCAGCGGCACGACCACAGCGCTGCCCACGTCCCGGACCGCGCCCGCCAGCACGTCGCCGACCTCGGGCTGCTGGACGTCCACGAACGCCTCGCGCACGTCGAGCTCGGGCCGGGCCACGCGGACGCCGTCGAGCAGGGCGCGTACGGCAGCCCGCCCGGCAGGATCGTCGGTCCCATGGGACGTGCCGACCAGTACCGCGCTCATCGTGTCTCCCTCGTTCGGTCGATCTGAGATCGGAGCCTCGACCCGAGATCAGTCAGTTTGATCTCAGATCGGTCAGTTGACCTGAGATCGGTCGGTTAACCGACCGATCTCAGGTCAAGCGACCGAATTGGCACGCGACGGCGGAGCAACCGACCGAACTCGCCGACCGCCGCTCCAGCCGCTCCGCGCCGACCCCACCTCACCCCGTGTTCTGCAGACCCGCCGAGACCCCGTTCACCGTGAGCAGCAGCAGGTGCTGCAGCCGGCCGGCGTAGTCGCCGTCGACCGCGGAGCCGCCGTCGGACCCGGTGCGCAGGCCGCGCAGCGCGCGGACCTGGAGCAGCGACAGGGCGTCCACATACGGCGACCGCAGCTGGACGGCCCGTCCGAGCACACGCTTGGAGGCCAGCGGCCACTCGTTGCCGCTGATCTTCAGCACCCACTCGCGGGTCAGTCGGAGCTCCTCCAGGACCATCTGCCCCAGGTCGTCCCGGTCGCCCAGCGCGAGGTACTGCGCGGCGATCCGCTCGTCGGTCTTGGCGAGCGACATCTCGACGTTGTCGAGCAGCGTCTCGAACAGAGGCCACTCGTTGCGCGCCGCCCGCAGCAGCTCCACGTCGCCGCATGCGGCGAGCGCCGTGCCAAGGCCGAACCAGCCGGCCAGGTTGATACGGGCCTGCGACCAGGAGAAGACCCAGGGGATCGCACGCAGGTCGTCGAGCGAGTTGACCGAGAGCCCCCGCTTGGCGGGACGCGACCCGATCGGCAGCAGCCCCACCTCCTCCAGGGGCGTGACCTGCGCGAACCACTGCGGGAACCCGTCAGCCTTCACCAGCTCGTGGAACCTGGCGCGAGACGTCGCGTCGAGGTCGGCGGCGAGCGGGGCGAACTTCGTGGTCGCCTCCTCGTTGACGGTCTCGACCGACGGCGCGGAGGCCAGCAGCGTCGCCGCGGCGACCTGCTCGATGTGCCGGGACGCGATGACGGGGTCGCCGTACCGCGCGAGGATGACCTCGCCCTGCTCGGTCAGCTTGAACCGGCCGTCCACCGAGTGCGGCGGCTGGGCCAGCACCGCGCGGTTCGCGGGGCCGCCGCCGCGGCCCAGCGCACCGCCACGGCCGTGGAACAGGGTGAGCTTCAGGTCGTTGTTGCGCGCCCACTCGGCGATGCGCGACTGGGCGTCGTGCAGTGCGAGCGTCGCCGCCACGGGCCCGACGTCCTTGGACGAGTCCGAGTAGCCGAGCATCACCTCGACCCGCCGGCCGTTCTCGGCGAGCCGCTTCTGCACGACGGGGAGCTCCAGCATCGAGTCCAGGATCGGCACCGAGTTCTGCAGGTCGGCGAAGGTCTCGAACAGCGGGACAGCGTCGATCACGGGCCCGGCCTCCGGGTCGTCCGCGAAGGCGTGCGCAGCCAGCTCGTAGACGGCGGCGAGGTGCTCGGGCTCCTGCGTGAAGGACACGATGTACCGGCGCGCGGCACGCTCGCCGAACCGGCGCTGGATGGCACCGAGCGCGCGGTAGGTGTCGAGCACCTCGCGGGTCTTGTCGCTGAGTGCACCGTTGACACCGAGCTCACGGATCTCGGCGAGCGCCGCGGCGTGCACCTGCGAGTGCTGCCGCACCTCGAGCTCCGCCAGGTGGAACCCGAAGGTCTGCACCTGCCAGACCAGGCGCTGCAGGTCTCCGTACGCGGCGCGGGCGGCGCCCGCCGCCACGAGCGAGTTCTGGACCACCAGCAGGTCCGCCTCGAACTGCTCCGCGTTCGCGTACGCGAGGTCGGCGTCGCGGGATCGGGTGGCGGCGATCCGCTCGGCGAGCGCGAGCATGACGGCGCGGTGCGGCTCGTTCGGCGATGCGGCCTCGGCTCGCCGGGCGACGTCGTCGGACATCTGCCGGATCCGCTGCCACAGCGCATTGAGGTCCGACGACGGCGTGGTGCCGTCGGCGTCGAGCGTCAGCTTGCGGCCGGTCTCGATCGCCAGGCGCTCCAGGGCCGCCAGCGCGTGGTCCGCCGCCAGGGTCGCCGCTTGGCGGGTGACCTCCGCGGTGACGTTCGGGTTGCCGTCGCGGTCACCGCCGATCCAGGTGCCGAGCTTCACGAACGGCTTGGCGACGGGGGTGGCGCGGCCGGCGTCGTCGGCAAGGAGCCAGTCGTCGAGGCGGCGGTACACGTCGCCGAAGACGTCTACGAGGACGGCGTCGAACACGCCCATGACCGTCTTGACCTCGTCGATCACCGAGGGCTTGCTGGTGCGTACCGGTGCGGTGCGCCACATGGTGTCGATCTCGGCGAGGATGCGCCGCTCGTTCTCGGCGAGGGTCACCCCGCCGGGGCGGCGGGTGTCCCGCTCGGCCAGGAGGTCCGAGAGACGGCGGATCGTGCCGCTGATCGCCCGGCGGCGGGCTTCGGTCGGGTGGGCCGTCAGCACGGGCCGGAACTCCAGCTCACCGAGCCTGCGCAGCGCCTCGTCCCGTCCCACCTCCTCGGTGAGCTGGGCGAACGCCGCGGGGATCGTGTCCTCGAGGACGGCCGGACCGGTGGTCGTCGCCGCCTCTCGGGAACGCAGCACGCGGACGCGGTGGTATTCCTCGGCGAGGTTCGCGAGGTGGAAGTAGCAGGTGAAGGCGCGGGCGACCTGCTCGGCGCGCTCGACCGAGAAGGAGGACACCAGGTCCGCCGCCTCGTCGAGCGCGTGTGGCGACGGGTCGCCGTAGGCGCGGATGGTCAGCTCGCGGAGACGTTCGACGTCGTCCAGCAGATCCTGGCCCCCGTCCTCGCGGAGGATCCTGCCGAGTAGTCCGCCGAGGAGGCGCACATCCTCGCGCAGCGGGTCGGGTACCTCGTGCCGGGCGTTGCCGCGAACGGTCTGAGTTGATTCACTCACGGGCCAGAGCCTAGGACGAGATTGCCAATGGACGTTCATCGTGTCCGGTTGTTGGTCTGGTCATGACCTGTCCGACTCTGGTTGGCTGTCTGTCTGTGACCGGTTACGACGCAGAGTTCCTCGGTTTCACCGTCCCGCTCCCGGTCTCGCCCGCCGAGATACGTGTCCTGGATTACACGCACTTCTCGGTCCTGCTCGACCCGCACCGGCGCCTCGCGGCGGCCACCGCTTGCGTCATCGACGGCGCGACGCTCCTCGCGCTGCGCCGCACCGGGCGGTGGCGCCTGGACGGCCGGGTTCCCCACGGCGAGCAGTCGGGCAGCGAGCTCTACGCGGGCAACCCGCTCGACCGCGGCCATCTCGTCCGGCGCCTCGATCCGGTCTGGGGCGACGCCGAGACCGCCACGCGGGCCAACCACGACACGTTCACCTACACGAACGCCGCGCCGCAGGTGAACAGGTTCAACCAGTCCAAGGAGCTGTGGAACGGGCTCGAGGACCATGTGCTCGCGTACGCCGCCGCCCACGACCACCGCATCGCCGTGCAGACGGGGCCCGTCTTCGCCGCCGACGACCCGGCCTACCGCGGTGTCCGCATCCCACGCCTGTTCTGGAAGGTGGTCGCGTGGGTCGGGCCGGGCGAGGTGCTGCGGTCCACGGGCTTCGTGCTGGACCAGACCCCCCAGCTCGACGACGCCCAGCTCCACGAGATCACCGCCCAGGCCCTGGCTCGGGACGACATCCCGCCGCTCGGCCCGTTCCGGACGTACCAGGTGCCGGTGGCCGACGTCGCGGCGCTGACCCGGCTCGGCCTCGGCCCCTTGCCGGCGGCCGACGTGCTCGCGGTGCCACCACCGACGCCGTCGGGCAGCCGGCCGACGGACATCACGATCCACCGCCTCCCGCGAGCACGTGCCTGGTCGGAGATCAGGACCCCGGACCAGATCGCCCTCCCACCCCGCGCCACCCCTCGGTCGTGAGCGCGACCATCGTTACGCGTCCGTTCCAGGCGCGACGACCGCGCTCACGACCCACGGCGTTCATGCGGGGCGGCCGTAGGCCTCCAGGAGGCGGAGCCAGACCTCGCTGAGGGTGGGGTAGGCGGGGACGGCGTGCCACAGCCGGTCGATCGGGACCTCCGCGGCGACGGCGATCGTGGCGGCGTGGAGCAGCTCCGCGACGTCGGGGCCGACGACGGTGAAGCCGACGACCACCTTCCGGTCCTCGTCGACGATCATGGTGGCCCGGCCGGTGTACCCGTCGGCGTGCAGGGCGGCACCCGCGACCGCTCCGAGGTCGTGCTCGACGGCCCGGACGCTGATCCCTGCGGCCTGGGCGGAGGCCGCGGTGTGGCCGACGGTGGCGATCTCGGGGTCGCTGAAGATCACCTGCGGCACCGCGCGCTCGTCGGCGGTGGCCGCGTGCCGGCCCCAGGCAGAGGTGTCGACGGCAGCCCCGTCGGCCCGGGCGACGATGGTCTCGCCGAGGGCCCTGGCCTGGTACTTGCCCTGGTGCGTCAGGGGAGCGCGGTGGTTGACGTCGCCGGCGGCGTGGAGCCAGCCGTCGCCGACGGGTGTGCCGTCATCTCCCAGGACGCGCAGGGAGTCGTCCACGTGCAACCAGTCCCCCGGCGTGAGCCCGACCCGGTCCAGGCCGACCGTGCCGGTGTTCGGCGTGCGGCCGGTGGCGACCAGCACCTCGTCGCTCTGCAGCGTCGTGCCGTCGGCGAGGGTGAGGTGTACCGTCCCGACCTCGTCGCGGCGGACGCTGTCGGGCTCGGTCAGCAGGTGCAGCGCCGCGCCCCGCGCCTTGAGCGTCTCGGCCACCAGCTCGCTCGCGAACGGCTCCACGGTGGGCAGCAGGCCGTCGCGGGCGATCAGGGTGACCTGCGCGCCGAGCGCCGCGTACGCGGTGGCCATCTCGGCGCCCACGACGCCGCCGCCGATGATCGCCAGCCGCCCCGGGACGGTCTTGGCGGCCGCGGCCTCCCGGCTGGTCCACGGCGCGGCGTCGGCCAGCCCGGGAATCTGCGGGATGCGGGCGCTGCTGCCGGTGGCGACGACGACCGCGTGCCGTGCCCTCAGCACCGTGGCCCGTCCATCCGTGTGGGTGACCTCGACGGTGCGGGCGGCGCTGATCCGCCCGACGCCCCGCACCAGGGAGATCCCCGCGCCCGTCAGCCAGGCGACCTGGCCGTCGTCGTGCCAGTGCGAGGCGAAGGCGTCGCGGCGCGCCAGGACGGCGTCCGCGTCCAGCTCACCGGTCACCGCGGCGTTCGCCCCGGGCAGGCTGCGCACGGCGCGCAGCGCGGCGGCGTCGCGCAGGAGGGCCTTGGTGGGCATGCAGGCCCAGTAGGAGCACTCCCCGCCGACCAGCTCGCTCTCCACGATCGCCACGGTGAGGCCGCCCTTGACGGCGCCGTCGGCGACGTTCTCGCCGACCGGCCCCGCGCCGATCACCACGACGTCGAACACGCTCTCGTCCGCCCGGGCCGTCTCGGCCATCTCAGCTCTCCTTCTTCGCGACACGGTGCAGGCGCAGCGCGGAGACCAGGAAGAAGACGCCACCCAGGACCGCGTACCCGGCCACCTGGGTCAGCACGCCCTTCGGGGTGCCTGCGGCCAGGTAGAAGCTCGAACCGGCCAGGACGGAGATGCCGCCACTGAGGATCATGGCCCACTGGCCGCCGAGCCTGTAGCGACGGATCGCGACGATGAGCTGGACGATGCCGGCGGTGACCGCCCAGACGCCCCACACCCGCAGGACCGCGGGGACACCCGAGGTCACCGCCACGGCCAGCCCGACGGCGGTGAGCAGGCTGAGCGCCATGTTGAAGTACAGGCCCACGGTCGGGCGCGCGGTCTTCGAGGACCGGAAGTCGACGACGGCCGCTGCGACGTCGAACAGCGGGTAGAGCACCAGCAGGCCGATCGTGACCGGGCCGAGGCTCTTGCCGACGGCGAACATCCCGGCCGCCCAGAGGATGGCGAAGCCGAACCGGACGAAGTACAGGTTCCGCAACGAGGTAGCGGTGGCTACGGCGGAGGATTCCGCGGTCGTAGACATGAGGTTCCTTTCGATGAGGGCCGTGGTTCAGGGCTTGGCGCTCTTCCCCCGGCGCGGTATCTCTAGGTAGACTGACTAGTAACTCTACCGATTCGGACAGTACACAGCGACGCCCGTGCAGCGCAAGGGGAGGGACGAGAGGAGCCACGTATGATCGCGACCGTGCAAGGGTCGATGCGGGAGCGCCTGATCGAGGCGGCGAGCGAGTTGTTCTACGCGAACGGGCTGCGTGCCGTGAGCGTGGACAAGGTCATCGACCGGGCGGGCACCACGAAGGTGACGTTCTACCGTCACTTCCAGAGCAAGGACGACCTGATCGTCGCGTACCTCGAGTCCCGCGCGGAGCTCGAGCGGAACGGTGTGGACGCGGCCATCGCCCACGGTGCCGGAGACGTCGACGCCTCGTTGCGCCTGATGTCGGAGCACACCGGGACGGCCGCGTGCGCCCCCGGTTTTCGCGGCTGCCCCTTCATCAACGCGGCCGCCGAGTACCCCGACCCGGACAGCTCCGTCCGCAAGGTCGTCGACACACATCGTGACTGGTGGACGAGCGCGTTCGAGCGCCTCGTCGCCCCGCTTGGGCTGGCTGATCCCGCTGCCGTGGCCGACGACCTGATGCTGTTGCGCGACGGGGTCATGGTCGCCGGCTACCTGGGCGACCCCACCAAGATCGCGGCCTCGTTCCTCCGCAGCTGCCAGGCAGTCATTCGCGGCGCGTCCCGCGCACCGACGGGTTGGTGAGCCGGTGCGGTGCCGAAGCCTGTCCTACAGGTTCCACCCTGCCTCAGGCCGAGCCGATCGTCACCCGACGGGTTCGATACGGAGGACGGCAGCGGTGCGGCGGATCTCGACGACCTCAAGGCTCATGGCGTCGTTGATGGTCGCGGCGGGTCCCTCACCGCAGGTCAGCCCCACGCCTCCGCCGCCGGCCGACGACACGCCGCCGCCACCGGAACAGCCGGAGACGCTGTAGCCCGACCCGGTCAGCGGCGCGGCCAGCTCTACCCCTTCGCTGGTGATGGCCATCACCTCGATCGGCCCGAGGCCGTATGTCTCCGGCACTGTCACGATGTCACCCACGGCGACCTCGAGCTCGCACGTCCCGTCGGCACACGGTCCGGTCGGTGAGGGCGACGGAGCGGCCGGCTCCGTGGGAGTCGGCGAGGAGTCAGACGCCGGGGACTCGGAGCTCGACCCGCTGGGCCCGTCCTCGGCGGGAGATCCGTTCGAAGAGCCGGAGGAGCACGACGTGAGAGCGGCGAGCAGGACGACGGCGGCGACGGCGGTGGACGACTTCCTACGCATCATGACCGCCATTGAACCCGTACCCGGGCGGGACCGCTCCCGTCGCCGGTGGTCGACGATGCACGACCAAGGTCAGGCCAGGCGGTCACGCAGCCAGGCGATGTCCGGTGCCATGTCGCCCTTGGTCTCGCAGATGACGGGCGCGCCCGCCGCCGCGATCACCCCCACCAGCAGCTCCTCCGGGATCAGGCCCTCGCCGAAGTGGATGTGCCGGTCGGCCCCTGACCCGGCGACGTCCCGGGAGTCGTTGGCGTGCACCAGGTCGATGCGGCCCGTGATGGCGCGGATCTGGTCGACCGCCGTCGAGAGGTCGATCCCGCCGGCCCAGGCATGGCAGGTGTCCAGGGTGAACCCGACGTTGTCCCCGCCGTCCGCCGTGGTCACGGCCGCCCACAGCGCCTCGATCCGCTCCAGGCGGCGCGCCATGGAGTAGTCCCCGCCCGCCGTGTTCTCGATGAGCACGGGGACGTCGGTCTCCAGGGCGTCGATCGCCTTGCGCCAGTTGTCGAAGCCCTTGGCCGGCTCGTCCTGCGCGGTCACGTGCCCGCCGTGCACCACGACGCCCTTGGCGCCGATCGCTCCGGCACCGTCCATGATCTGCTGCAACAGCTTGCGGCTCGGGATACGGATCCGGTTGTTGGTCGACGCCACGTTGATCACGTAGGGGGCGTGCACGTACAGGTCCAGGCCGGCCGCCGCGGCGTCGGCGCGGAGGGCCTCCGCACCGCCCTCGTACGGAAGGTCGGGGACCTTCCACGCCTGCGGGTCGCTGAGGAACACCTGCACCGTGTCCGCGCCGAGCGTCCTTGCCGCGCCGATCGCGTCGGTCAGGTCCACGTGCGCGCCGATCTTCACCATGGACCCCACCATAGAACGGCACACCGACACGGCGGCGGCCGGCACCCCGGCCGGCGTACAGCGGCGGCTCGAGCGTCAGCCGAGCCCACGCACTCCCTCCGGTGCCACCGCGAGCAGGTTGCCGTCGACCGCGACCAGCGAGGTGTCCCGCCGCAGGCGGAGGACGTCGGCAAGGGCCGCGTCCCAGAGATGCTCGCCCGAGGCCACGTCGAGCGACACGAGGGCCGTGCCACGAACCGCGTCCGGCAGGCGCAGGAGCACGTGCCGGCCGTCCGTGAACGCCTGGTAGTCAGAACCGTTCCAGGGCGGTGCGTCCTCGGCGCGCTCCGCCGGGGTCCAGACCCACCGTTCGCGGCCGGTGCTCACGTCGAGGCCGTGCACGGCGCCGTCGTCCGCCAGGAGGACCGCCGTGTCACCGACCTCGGCGGCGAACCACACGAACCTCGACCCGGCAGCGCCCGCCCAGCGCGGCGTCCCGTCCGGCTCGTAGGCATGCAGGCGAGACCCGCTCTCGTCGGCGCCGAGCAGCGTGCCCACGCCGTCGACGACGCTTGCCTCGAACGGGTAGCCGACCAGCTCCGCGAGGGCCTCGCCGTCGGCGGAGTAGACGGTGTTGTGCGTCGCGGAGCCGTAGGCCGACGCGACATAGCCGCCGGTGGTGAGGCCGGCGATCCGCCCGGCTCCCGGCTCGCCCACTCCACGGAGCAGGGCGCCCTCCGCGGTGATCGAGGCATTGGCTCCGCAGCCGTACAGGTCCACGTGACCGGTCCCGATCCGCGCGCCGAACGCCTCCCGGTCGAGGGCGTCGTCGCCGCTCGCCAAGCTGATGGTCCCGTCCCAGGTCCGGCTCCGCCGCGTGGTGCAGGCTGCGGCCGGGGTGGCCACGAACCCAGCGGTCACGGTCCAGCGCTCCTCGCCGGTGACGGCGTCCGCTGCACGCACGACGATGTCCTGGCCCGACTCGACCGTTCCCGTGCATTCGTCCGGCGTCGCGCACCTGGCATCGCCGCCGTCCGGCGCCGATCCGGTACCGGCACGCGCGGCCCGCAGCACCGTCCCGGCCGGCCCGGGCCTCGCGCTGCCGTACCTGGCCAGGTCCGCGGGATCGAGAGCACGCGGTGCGGACGGGACGCCGTCGGGCCCGACCGCGATGACCTCGCGGTCCGCGGTCGGACCGGAGACGCACACCACGGTCGCGGTGGCTACCGGCTCCCAACCCGGGTAGCCGGTCGGCCCGCACTCCGGGTCCTCGCCGAGCGGTATCGCCCACGCCTCTGCGCCGGAGGCGGGCTCCAGCGCGAGCAGGTCATCCTCCGACATGAACACCAGCAGGTCGCCGAGCGCCGCCACCTGGGCAGGACCGCCCTCCGCGCCGAAGATCCCGGAGCCCACGGCGCCCTCCCACTCCCACAGCTCGGTGAGCGGCGCGGAGACGTCCACCACGCCGCCGCCCACCTCGCGGACGGCGTCGACCCGCGCGGCCTCGCGGACCCCGTCCAGCACGTACCCCGTGCCCAGCGCGATGGCCAGCACTGCAGCCGCCGGGGCCAGCAGGCGCAGCCGCACGCCCAGGGCGCCGCCCAGCAAGGACCAGCCCGACGACGTCTCGTCCGCGGAGCTGCCCCGTGCGCCGTCCAGGTCGGCGCCCGCCGCCCCCGCACGGCCTGCAGGGGCGTGGCCGGAGGGCGCATCGCCGTCGACCGCGTCGTCGTCGACGAGATCGAACACGACGGCGCCGTCCTCTTCCAGATCACCTGCCATGCGGCCGAGCGTATGCCGAACCGCTCAGCACCAGCCGCTCAGCCGAGCCCGCGCACACCCTGGGGCGTGATCTCCAGCAGGTTGCCGTCCACGGCGACCATCCCGTTCATGAACCCTGCTTCGTCAAGATCGGTCGATCCCGGCCGCTCCCAGAGCAGCTCACCCGAGAGCGCGTCGAGCGCCACCAGCCCACTGGCGCCGGCGCCGCCATGGGTCACCAGCAGCACCGACCTGCCGTCGGTGAATCCCCGGGTCACGAACAGGTCGCCAGGCCCCTCGTCGTTCGGGTCCGGGTCGCCCCACGTCCACCGCTCCTCGCCGTTCGCCAGGTCCAGCCCGTACACCGCCCCGGACCAGGAGCCGACGATCGCCGACCCGCCCACCTGAGCGATGAAGACCTGGGCGCCGTCCAGCGCGGCGGCGTCCCACAGCATCGTGCCGTCCGTCCCATAGGCTCGCAGCCGCGACTCTTCGCCGCCGAAAGCGAGGAGGGCGCCGGGTTCGGGGCTGTCCAGGGCACCGGGTTCGCTCACATAGCCGTCGACCTCGTCGACCACCCCGCCGTCGGACGCGTAGAGAGTGGTCCGGACGCCGTCGTCGTCGTACTCGTACTCGATGTATCCTCCGGCGCGGAGGCTGATCACCCCGCCGGCCCCCGGCTCGGTCTCCAGGCCGAGCACCTCTCCGCCCGACGTCAGGCCTGCCGTGACGCCGCAGCCGTGCAGCTGCACGAGCCCACCGGTGAACTGCGCGCCGAACGAGTCGGTGTCGATCATCTCGTCCAGGTCCATCGCACTGTCGGCGCTGTCCCACGAGATGCCGGACCAGTTGTTGCACTGTTCGGCCGGCGTCGGCCGGAACGGGACGGTCGCGGTCCAGCGTTCCTCGCCGGTGACGGCGTCCTCGGCACGGACCTCGAGGTCGCGACCCGACTCGACGGTACCCGTGCACTCCCACGACTCCGTGCACTCGGCATCGCCGCTGCCCTCCGCCGGTTCGGGTCCCACTCGCTTCGCACGGAGCACCAGGCCGTCCGGGCCGGGACGGGCGTGCCCGTACCGGCGTTCGTCCGCTGCGTCGAGGGGTCTCCCGCCCGCGATCACGCCGTCCGGCCCGATCACCATGGCCTCCCGAGCCTCGGGGGATCCCGTCAAGCACACGAGGGTCGGTGTCGTGACCTCGTCCCAGCCCGCTGCGCCCGTCGGCCCGCAGTCCGGAAAGGAGCCCAGCGGGATCACCCAGGCCTCGTCGCCCGTCGCGGGATCCAGCGCGACCAGCTCACGACCCGACTGGAACGCGAGCAGGTCACCCAGCAGTGCCACGTCGTTCCCTCGTCCCTGAGCCGTGACCAGGGGCGAGCCCACGGCTCCTTCCCATGCCCACGTCTCCTCGAGCGGCGACGACACGTCGACGACGCCCCCTGGCACGTCACGCATCCGCTCCATCCGCCGGTCGTCCCGCAGGCCGTCGATGGCGAACCCGGTGCCCAGCACGATCGCCAGGACCGCGGCGACCGGGGCCAACGCCCGCGCCCTCCTGCCCAGCTCGGCCGACGGCGCCGGCTCGCCGGTATCGATCTCGGCACCGTCCGGATCGCTCCCGGCAGCTGTGCCGGACCGAGCGAGCGGTGCGTCGAGATCAGCCGTGTCGTCGTCGACCAGGTCGAAGACGAACGCACCACCCTGGTCCGGATCACGTGCCATGCAGTCGAGGGTATGCCGGGAGACTCCTAGTTTCATCCAAGGTCGGGTTTCCTCCGGGTTCGTGTTTCATCCAAGGCCGCGGACGCCGCCGGGGGCGACCTCCAGCAGGTAACCGTCCACCGCGGCCAGATAGCCGCTGATGTCCTGGCCTGGCGGGTCGCCGTCCGCCGGGCCGCCGTCCGCCGGGCCGAACACATCGGTCTCCCCACCGCCGGACCGCTCCCAGACCACGGCGCCGGAGACCGCGTCGAGCGCCACCAGGCTTTCCGCACCGCCGGACTCACCCTCGATCAGCAGCAGCACGGACTCGCCGTCGGTGAAGGCCTGGGCCACGTAGACGGTGCCAAAGTACCCGCCGTCACCGCCGGCTGCCGGTCTCGACCCGCCCCAGTCCCACTGCTCCGCGCCCGTGGCGAGGTCCAGCCCGCGCACGCTGCCGGCCCCGGTCGTGACCACCGCGGTGTCGCCCACCTGGGCGAGGAACTCCTGACCGCTCGACTGGAGCGTGATGTCCCACCGCGGTGTGCCGTCCGGCCCGTAGGCCCGCAGACGCCGCCCGGGCTCGTCCACCGCGAGGAGCGTCGTCGGCTCGACCGCGTCGGTCGCCAGCGGCGCGAGCGGGTATCCGGTGACCTCGCCGACCACGTCACCGTCGGGGGCGTGCAGGGAGGCACGGACCGCGCCGGCGAAGCTCGACACGGCGTACCGGCCCGCGCCAAGGCTGGTGACGTTGCCCGTGCCCGGTTCGAGCTCGGTGCCGAGCACCGCTCCGCGCGGGGTGACGCCCGCCTGGATGCCGCAGCCGTTCAAGTCGATGCGATCGGGCGAGGCCCAGCCGCCGAAGGCGTCCGGGGCGAGCGCGCCGCTGAACACCAGCCGGTTCTCCGAGCCGCTCCAGGACCCGCCGAACGTACGGGCGCACTGCATGGCATCCGCCGGCCGGAACGGGACCGTCACCGTCCAGCGCTCCGTACCGGTCGCCGCGTCCTCGGCTCGGAGCACGAGGTCGCGGCCGGACTCCACCGTCCCGGTACATTCACCGCCGTCAGTGCACCGGGCGCCCGTCACGTCGATCGCGGAGAGCGGCCCCACCCGCTCCGCGCGCAGCACCGTCCCGTCCGGCCCGACGCGAGGTGGCCCGTGCCGGCGGGTGTCCGTGGCGTCGAGGGCCCGCGGGGGCGACGCCGCTCCGCGCGGTCCCACCACGATCACCTCGCGCTCGGCGCCCTTGCCCTGCAGGCACACCAACGACGAGGTCACCAGATCGCTCCGGAAGGGTGCGGCCGTCGGCCCGCACTCCGCGTCCTCGCGCAGCTCGACGGTCCAGGCCTCCTCACCCGTGGCCGGGTCCAGCGCGACCAGCTCTCCGTCGGACTCGAACGCCAGCACGTCGCCCAGCACCGCGACCTCGGTGGTGCCACCACCGGGACCGACGGCCCCGTGCCAGGCCCAGGTCTCCTCCAGGGGCGACGACACGTCGGCGACACCCCCTGGGATGGCCCGCATCCGCTCGATCCGCGCGTGGTCCTGCATGCTCTCGACCGCTAGCCCGGTCCCGAGCACCACCGCAAGGACAGCCGCGACCTGCGCGGTCGCGCGCCGCCTCCGTCCGGGGCTGCCCGACGCCGCCGGGTCGGCCTCCGCAGGCCCGGTACCGCCCGGACCGTCTGTCGCGTCCGTACCGTCCGCGTCGGCGCCGTCTGCACCGGCGCCGTCGGCACCGGCGCCGTCCGGACCCGCCGGACCCGCCGACGCAGCACCGGCGGCCGCGTCGTCGTCGACCAGGTCGAAGACGAACGCATCACCCTCGTCCGGGTCGCGCGCCATGCGGCAGAGCGTAGTGCCGGGCCTCGCACGGTTCAGCCGGTCCGGTGGTCCTTGTCCACACCCCCGGTTCAGCCCAGGCCCACCACGCCATGCTGCGTGATCTGCGCGAGGTACCCGTCGACGCTGATCAGCTGCGTGTACGGGGTCTCCTGGGCGATCTCCCAGCGCACCGAGCCGTCGTCGAGGTTCACGGCCAGGAGCCGCAGACCCGGAGTGCTGCCGCTCGGGTCGGCGGTCACCGGGAGCAGCAGGGTGTCGCCGTCCGTATAGGCCCCGAAGATCGTCGACTCCGCGGCCCAGACGAGCTCGCCGAACGAGAGCACCTCGGGGTCGAGCGTCCAGCGGTCCGCGCCGGTACCGAGATCGATGGCGCGCACCGCACCCCGCTCGTCCACGACGACGGCGGTGCCGGACACACGGGCCAGCAGCGTCGTGGCCCGGAGCTCAGGCGCCGACCAGAGCTGCGCCCCCGCGTCGCCCTCGGCGGTGGACCTGGCCTCGACGTGGACGCCGACCCGCTCCAGCAGCAGGCCCGGGTCACGACCGTCGGTGGCCCAGGGCAGCAGGACCTGACCGGCGAGCGCGAAGCTGGCTCCGTGCGGCAGGTGCACCACGTCGTTGGGCATCGTGACGTCGGTGGCCGTCGCATCGGGCCCGATCCAGCCGCCGTCCGGCAGGGGCGCGAACGACGCGGTGTCCACGCCGTCGGCCGGTGGGTCCGCCGTGTCCTCCGGGTCGTCGAGCCGGGTGCCGCCGAGCAGGTACGCCGCGGAGACGCCACAGCCATGGACCTCCAGGACACCGCCGTGCAGGTCCCAGCCCAGGGCGCCGACGACATCCAGCACCGGGGCGGCGTTGTCGTCGTAGGTCACGCAGCTGTCGGGACGCGGGGCGCCGAAGGCCACGATGTCGCTCCAGCGCTCCGCGCCCGTCGCGGCGTCCTCCGCACGGACCGCCAGGTCGGGTCCGACGAAGTCCTTCGGCAGGTGCGGCGCGCCGAGCTTGTCGACCACCACCGGCCGTTGCTCCAGGTCACCGCCCGTGGGCTCGAGCTCGATGAGCCCGCCGTCGTCGGCGGGCAGCACCAAGGCGTCCGGATCGATCTCACGCGTCTGCGCGGCGCCGTCCGCGTCGACGACCGTCACGACCTGCTTGCCGTCGCCGTCGCCGTCACCGGCGTCGCCCGGGGACGTGACGCAGACCAGAGGATCGGCGGGCTCGGTCGACGCCGGACCGCCGATCCCGAGGGGCGCCGCCGGACCGCAGCGCGTGTCCGCACCGACGTCGACGGTCCACCGCACGTCTCCGGACGCCGGGTCCACGCCGCGCACCTTCGCGTCCCCGACGACCGCGAGCACCCCCGGCATCTCGATCAGGGTCGCGGCGATCGGGTCGTCGAGGTCGATCGACCACTGCTCGGTGGGCTTGGCCTCCAGGCTCCGCACACCGCTCGGAGTGGCGAGGAGCGCCCGTTCGCGCAGCTGAGCGTTCACCAGCACTCCGGCCGCCACCGCCAGCACGAGCACGAACGCCGTCCCGCCGACCAGCAGGACCTTGCCGCGGCGGGTGGTGGGCAGCCGCCGCCGGACGGCTGCCCCACCGCGCCGCGCCGTCCGCCCGACGGCGGTGCGGGCAGCCGCGAGCGCCACCGTCACCCGGCCGGGCTCGCGGGGAGCCCGCTCCCGAGGCTGGTCCTGCGCGGCGTCCGGCTCCTCCGGTTCGGGGTCGGCTCCGTCCTGGCCGCCGTCGTCCGGGCCGGTGCCGTCGGACACGCCGGGAACCTCGTCGATCAGGTCGAAGGTGTGCACCTTCGACGGCTCAGGGCTCCCGGGCGCGGCGTCGTCGTGCGGGGTGCGTTCGGTCACGCCCCGAGGGTAGTGCCCCGTTCCGCGGCCAACGCCGTCTTCCACGTCACCCGGCCGCCGGTCTGCATGAGCGCCCCGCGATAGGCCCGTTCGGCCAGGAGCACCGCGCCGAGCGTCGTCACGACGAGGATGAGGAGCGACACGAGCGGTTCCCACCAGAGCGCGTCACCGTTGAGCACCCGCACCGGCATCGACACGATCGACGCCGGCGGGATGTAGGACAGGACGCGCTCCAGCATGCCGTCCGCGGAGAACGTCACCACGTACACGCCCATGAGCAGCATCATCAGAGGGCTGGTCGTGTACTGGAGGTCCTCGGTGCGCGACGCGAGCGAGCCGGCCACCGCGTACAGGGCCGCGACCGCGACGAACCCGACGGTGAAGAAGACGACGAACCAGAGCATGGTGGTCGTCATGGCGGGCAGGATCGCCGACAGGTCGGTGAACGAGGCCCCGATGAGCCCGACGGCGGCGAGCAGGAGGTTCTGCCCGAGCGCGATCACGGAGCTTCCGATGATCTTGCCGGCCAGCAGCTGCCGGAGCGGCACTGCCGTCGCGATGATCTCGACCAGCCGGGACTGCTTCTCCTCGATCACGCTGCCCGCGATCATCGCGCCCGACCCGACGGCCCCCATGAAGAACAGGAACGCGAGCACGAACCCGGCCACGAACACGATCTGCGGATCCACGGGGTTGCCGTCGAGCCGTTCGGTCTCGACCTCGCTACCCGCTGTGAGGGCGTCCATCGTGGTTCCGGCGTCGGCCGCGTGACCGGCCAGCACCTGGTCGCGCACCGTGGTCTCGATCAGCTGGGTGAGCTCCGTGTCGGGCTCGCGCCAGCCGGACAGGGTCCAGCCGTCGGTCCCGGGTGTGGCGGCGGAGCTGAGCCAGGCGTCGGCGGTCTCGTCGTCGAGGGCCGCCTCGGCCGCGGCGACGGATTCCACGCGCACCACGCTCAGCTCGATCTTCCGGTCGTCCGACGCCGCCTCCGCGGCCGCCGACCCGAGGGCCGTCTCGGCCGACTCGTCGCCCAAGACGACCGCTACGTCGAACGACTGGGTGCGGCCGTCCAGGTAGGCAGTGAAGCCGATCAGTCCGCCGATCATGGCGACGGTCACCGCGAGGCCGATCAGGAATCCCTTGTTGAGCGCCCGCACCACGATCTCGCGGGTCGCCACGACCATCCATGCGTTGCTCACTCCGTCGCCTCTCCTGCTCATGCCCTCGCCGTTCCGGCCTGAGCCTGCGGCTTCGCTGCGCGCGCGTGCGTCGCCCCTCGGCCCCCACTCTCCGCCGCGCGTCGGGCTCATGCCGTCACCTCGCGGTAGATCTGGGCCAGCGTCGGCCGTACGGGGGAGAACTCCTTGACGGTGCCGCGTTCGAGGGCCGCGGTCAGGAGGCGGTCGGCCGCTGCGTCGTCGTGCACCTCGACCAGCGCGGACGGGCCGTCCACGTCCACGGCAAGCACGCCCGGCACACCACGGACGAACCCGGCGTCGCCCGAGAGCACCAGCCGGTGCCGTGTCACGCCCTGGGCCCGCAGGTCGTCGGGCGTGCCGTTGGCGAGGACCTTGCCGCCGCCCAGGATGACGAGCTGCTCGCACAGCCGCTCCACGAGGTCGAGCTGGTGCGAGCTGAACAGCACGGGTACCCCACGCCGGGTGTGCTCGCGCAGCAGGTCCACCATGGCGTCGACGGCGGCCGGGTCCAGGCCGCTGAACGGCTCGTCGAGGACGAGCGCCTTCGGCTGCCCCATGATCGCCGCGACGATCTGCACGCGCTGCTGGTTTCCCAGCGACAGCTTCTCCACGTGGTCCTTCGCCCGGTCCGCGAGGCCCAGGCGATCGAGATGCTCCAGCACCTCGCGCCGGGCCACCGGGGCCGCGATCCCCCGCAGCCGTGCCAGATAGACCAGCTGTTCCAGCACCGGCTGCTTCGGGTAGAGGCCGCGCTCCTCGGGCATGTACCCGAACTCGCGGCGATCGTGCCGGGTGACCGGCAAGCCGTCGAACCGCACCTCGCCGTTCGTGATCGCCAGCACGCCCATGATCATGCGCATGGTCGTCGTCTTGCCGGCGCCGTTGCCGCCCACGAACCCCGTGAGCAGGCCCGACGAGGCCGTGAAGCTCACGCCGTCCACCGCTCGGCGGGGTGTGCCGCCCGTCGAGAACACGCGGGTCAGGTCCCGCACCTCCAGATCGCTCATGGCGAGCACGCTATGAGCCGGACGCCGGCAGGGGATCCGTCGGAAGGTGGACTCCCCTCCGCCTTCTGGATGGCCTGCGAGCTCCATTCCCCCAGGTAGTCGGCAAAATGTCAGAAGATCGGCATTTCGAGTTGCCGATCTCGCGACATTCTGCCGACCACGGTTGCGCGCACCCTTATTACACGTCCCGGTTGCCGATGGTGTTCTGCCACGTATTGTCCCGTCCGGAACGCCGTGAGAACGACGGCGGCGTTGAACGGTTCGACAGCCCGTCCCCGGAGAAATGAGCACTGCGCTCCGGAGGATGTTTCGCGGTTCGGTGCACCAGTGCCGAAACGTCACAGCAGAGGGGCACAAGGCAGTATCTGAACCCGCAGGGGGAGCTAAGCGTGCGCAAGCGTTTGATCGTCACAGGAACAGCCGCAGCCATGGTGCTGACGGCGGGGATCGTGGGTGCCGTAGCAGTGCAGCCGGACCAGGACCAGGACTGGGAGACGACGGCCGCACCCGTCGTGCCCGACGCACTGCAGGGTCTGCCGCCCATGATGGTGAAGCGCGAGCCCACCTCCCGGCCTGATGAGCACGGCACGGTCGACGTGCGCTCGAACCCGGAGCCGCAGGGCGGCCTGTTCACGTACACACCGCCGCCCGCGTCGACGTACACGCCCAAGCACATGGCCGGCTCGTCCGCGGACCAGCCGGGCAGCGCCTTCACGATGACGCCGCCGCCGACCGTCGACTTCGGCAAGGGCCACTGGCCCAGCGCCCCCACGACGCCGTCGGCCCGGCCCACGGTGCAGCCGACGACGCCGCCGACCCAGGGGCCGACCACGCCGCCGACGCAGTCGCCCGAGCCGACACCCACCCCGACCCCGACGCCGACCCCGGAGCCCACTCCGACGCCTACCCCGACACCCGAGCCGACGCCGGAGCCGGAGCCGACCGATCCGCCGTCGGAGGAGCCAACGGACCCGCCGACCGAAGAGCCGACCGAGCCACCGCCGGCCGAGCCGACCGAGGAGCCGACCGAGGAGCCCTCGACGGAACCGTCGCCAGAGCCGTCGACGGAACCGTCGACGGAGCCCTCGCCCGAGCCTTCCACGGAGCCTTCTACGAAGCCGACCGAATAGTCCGGTTCGTCGAACAGTGCTCGCGCAGCACAGGACACAAAGAAGCGAGGCCCTTTCGCGTGGGCCGCGCTTCTCTGTGCTTTCTCGAAACCCCCGATCAAGGAATAAATGGGCGATTCAGGGCCTTATCCGGCGGGCAGCCGCCAGTGCCGATAATGCCGCTCCGGTAACAGCAGCCCCGAGCCGGGTATCGGTAGCCAGGATCAACCGGACGGTCTTCATCGCCAGGGTCAGCATCACGCTGCCACGAAGCCGCATCTCCGCCTCGAAACGACTCACCGCCACTAAGAGCGTGGTCGTGGCGGCGTCGCGAGAGGTACCGGGCGGTGCCTCGCGCAGCGGTGGCAGAACGCCTGAGCAACCCGGAGCTGCCGAGCCGGCGAGACCTTCCTGCGACGACCCGGTACGTCGTCAGACTGGCTTGAGCCGTCCGACCAGAGCGGCTATACCGTCCTTGAACTGCCGCCCAACAGAGGGGTCGATCGCAGAGCCCGCTTCGTCGACGGCATCGGCAAACGCGGCAGGGATCGATTCCCACATCTCCGTAGCGCGATGGATCAGCCAGTCCGCATCTACAGCGAGGTCCCTGGCAGCTTTCTCCACCTGACGCCAGCCGACCTGTCGGATCCCGTACTGACCACCGAGCTTCATTGCGAGCTTGCCACGGTAGAAGACCTCTTGCTCATCCATGACGAGCGCAGCGGACATCAGGTCGTAGAGCGGTGCCAGGGCGGAACTGCCCCCGACGTGGATCAGCGCGTAGTTCTTCGCGTGCGCGTCTGTGCCAGCAGTCAGCCAGTTGAAGACCGTCGCCTCGGCGAATCCGTGTCGCGCTCGCTCCAACCGCCGAGGGGGGATGACCCTCCCGAGCAGAGCCGAGATGTCGCCCACCGATGGTCCGCCGTCAGCCTGGTACTTGAGAGTCCGAGGTAAGCCGAGCGCCTGACACATGTCCTCCTGATGCACACGGCGTGGCGCAAGGCCAGATGCATAGCCAGGCCCCGACTCGCCCGAGCGGTCGAAACGCTCGACCACTACGGCGAGCTCCTGACCGAACCGGCAGAGCTCGATCTCCGCCACCTGCAGTCCCAACTTGCGCGCCGCACGCATCGTCACGTACTCAGCAGCATCGCTGTCAGCGAGGCGCGCAACACCCACCTTGAAGATGTGCGTGCTCGGGGCTCGCCCGGTCGGCAGCCCCCACGCTCCGTCAGCACTGCGCGCGAGCGCGAACTTGCCCTGCTGACCACCGAGCGACCAACGCCCGCCAGACTCCTCGAAGTCCCACGCGCTGTCGTCGTGCCGGAGTGTCCGAAGGTGTGCCGCAATCGCATCATCGGCGAGGGGAACGAACTCGCCGGCGCTGTCGAACGTCTCGTCATCGTGGAGGAACTGGACCGCGCCCGCGCAGTCCGCTCCCATGTGCTTGAGCAGGTTGAACGCCGTCACCCGACGCTCGTCGAGTTCCCGCGCCCACCGTGCCCGCACGTCGTCGTTGTCCGGCAACAGGTTGTCGACCCATAGTCGGACCACGGCGTCCGCATGATGCTCACGAACAAGCGGCATCGACACGGACAACGCGCTCGCGCGTGTACTCGACCTGTAGGTATCGCTATACCGAAACGTCAAGATCCCGTCGTCAGCTTGGTCAAGGTTCCCGATGTACGTCCCGTCGAGCCAGACGGTGAGCCGGTCAGTCATCGTCGCCACCGAACAACCGGTCCAGCTCGGCCCCGTCCTCGTCCCGCGAGACGTCCACCGCCAGATCGACCCACTGCAGCGCGCGCAGCACCAGGTCGAGCCGTGCATTAGGAGAACCGGACTCTACAGCGACCACCCAGGCTCGAGACGCTCCGACCGAATCGGCGAGCTCCGCCTGAGTCATCCCCTGCCGCTGCCGAGCGTCACGGAGGACGGCGCCCACGTCCGTGGCGTTTGCGACGCGCATCTTGACCTCCATGACGTCGATCGGTGACATTCCAAGTGTATGTCAACGATCGGCGACATCGGTCCTGAAAGTCAACGATCGGTGACACCGGCTAGCGCAGCGCCGCGCCGAACTGCGCCAGACCGGCGGCACCCGTGACCTCGCCCGGTAGCAGCTCGCACTCGGCCCGCGGCAGGTCGCCCAGCTCAGCGTCCAGCACCGCGAGCCACTCGTCCTCGTGCGCGCGACGGGCAGCGAGCAGTCCGCCCGCGCCGGCGGGCGAGCGCTTGTTGACGACCAAGCCACCCACCGGCACACCGAGCTTCCGCAGGGTCCCGGCCAGCTCGACGGTCTCCAGCACCGGCAACCGTTCCGCGGCCAGCACCAGCAGGAACGACGTCGTCCCCGGGTCGGTGAGCACCGAGCGCAGGCGTTCGAAGCGCTCCCGGCGCCGCAGCAGCGTGCGCCGGATCTCGCTGTCCCGCTCCGCCTTCGGGTCGCGCACGCCGAGCCCGGAGAGTGCACCCGAGAACTTGTCGGCCCGGTCGCGACGCCGCAGAAGCCCCTCGGTCCAGGCGGACATCGTCTCGGGCAGCGCCATGAGCCGGGCGGTGTGTCCCGACGGCGCGGTGTCGAACACGACGAGGTCGTAGTCGGTCAGACCCGTCTCCACTGCGTCGGCGATCCGCTCGAGCACCGCCGCCTCGTGCGTCCCCGGCGCGTCCCTGGCGAGGTCGAGATGCCGGTCGACCTCCTTGGCGAGGTGGTCCGGCATCAGGCGGCGCAGCGTGGACCCGACCTGGGCCAGATGTGCGTCGGTCGTGCGCCGAGGATCGATCTCGACGCCGTCGAGGAGCCCCGCGCCGTTCGGGCCCGTGCCGTTCGGACCGGTGCCGTTCGAACGGCCCGAGCCCGCCTCGGCCCTCCACAGCGGCACGACGGCGTCGCCCACGTCCCGCTGCCAGAGGTGCCCCAGGTTGTGCGCGGGGTCGGTCGAGACGACCAGGACCCGGCGGCCCGCCTGCGCCTGCGCGAGCGCCAGGGCGGACGCCGTCGTGGTCTTGCCGACGCCGCCCTTCCCGCCCAGGAACAGGACGCGCCGACCGCGTACGACGTCGGTCAGCAGCACGACACGTCCTCCAGCGGTGATCGGTCCATGCCCATCCGGGTGTGCCACTCGTGCACGCGCTCGTAGACGAGCGGGAGCAGCTCGGCCGTGTAGTACGACGCCGGGTTGGGCACGCCGAGGGCCTCGCTCAGGACGAGCAGCATGAAGAGGTCGTCCTCGTCGCGCTGGGCGCGCGCGAACGTGCGGCGGTAGGGCGCTACGTAGAACTCGCGCAGCCCCTCGGAGACAGCGCTCAGCCGCCGGCGGGCGGTGCCGAACCGGCGGCTGAGCACAGGTCAGCCCTCGACGCTCGCGACGGGCTTGTTGTCGGCGTCGTCCTCGTCGTCGACACCGCCGCGGGCCTTGCCCATGGCGATGAACGCCTCCAGCGCCACCCAGAGGGAGGCGATGAGGATGATGATGTCGAGCACCAGCAGCATCCAGTTCTGCTCGGCGTAGAACGTGCCGATCTGGAGCACCAGCGCGTAGATCGACATGACCATGACCACGGCGAGCGGGATCACGACCGGCAGCGGGTTGATCTTCTTGCGCAGCAGGATCACGGCGATCACGGACAGCGTCAGGGACGCCAGCAGCTGGTTCGTGGTACCGAACAGCGGCCAGATCAGCATGCCGCCCTCGCCGTCGGCCCCGAGGCTGAACACCAGGCCGACGGACACGACGAGCGCGATCACCGTACCGAGGATGCCGCCGACCTTGATCTTCGCGAGCTCCCCTGCCTCCTGGACCACGAAGCGCAGCAGGCGTACCCCGGTGTCCATCGTCGTCGCCGCGAACAGGACCGCCATGGTGGCGAGGATCGTGGCCGACAGGCCAAGGGGGATGCCGAGGCCCGCGTTGAGGATGTTGCCGCCGCCCTCGACGAACGCGCCCACACCGCCCTCGTTGAACGCGGTGTAGACGGCCTCCCAGTCGGCGAGCGTCCGGTAGCCGGCCGTCGCGGCGATGATCGCGCCGAGAGCCAGCAGACCCTCACCCACCGCACCGAAGTAGCCGACGAACCGGGAGTCCGTCTCCTTGTCGAGCTGCTTCGACGAGGTGCCGGAGGACACCATGCCGTGGAAGCCCGAGATGGCGCCGCAGGCGATCGTCACGAACAGCAGCGGGACGAGCGGCGGCGTGCCCTCGGGGACGTTCTGGTTGATCGCCGGGGCGACGATCGCCGGCGCCGAAAGCAGCACGGAGCCGAACAGGATGCCCAGGCCGATGAAGAGCTGGACGCCGTTGATGTAGTCGCGGGGCTGCAGCAGCACCCACACGGGCAGCAGGGACGCGATGCCCGCATAGACGAACAGCACCACGATCCAGAAGGTCGCCGGCGACATGCCAAGGATCGGGTCGGGCAGGACGATCGGGTTGGCGTCGCCGACGATGATCAGCGCGTACAGCGCCACGACGCCGATGATGGTGGTGACCAGCAGGTTGATCTTCCAGCGATAGATCATCTGGCCGATCACGAGGGCCACGAGGATCGCGCCCCACACCGGGATGACCGACGACGGAGTGCTGATCAGCAGGTTCTTGATGACCACCGCGAACGCGGCGACGACCATGAGCAGCAGCAGGAAGATCACGACGAGGAACAGTGCCCGGCCACGCGTGCCGATGTACTTGCCCGACAGCATGCCCATCGACTGGCCCTTGTGGCGCTGCGACGCCCAGAGGGCGCCCATGTCGTGCATGCCGGCGAAGAAGACGGTGCCGATGGTCACCCACAGCACAGCGGGCAGCCAGCCCCAGATCACGGCGACGGCGGGGCCCACGATGGGGGCCGCGCCTGCGACGGAGGTGAAGTGGTGGCCCCAGAGCACGAACTTGTTGGTGGGGACGTAGTCCACACCGTCGTTCAGCTCGTGCGCAGGGGTCTTGAAGGCGGGATCGAGTCGGAAAACTTTCTTACCGAGAAACTTGGAGTACAGCAGATATCCGGCGACCATCAGTGCAATACCGATGACGGCCAGGACGAGGGAGTTCACGGGGGGCCTCCAGGGTCATCGTCGACGGGGGAACCGGCACACCATACTAGTTTCGATGGTTACCAATACAGAGCGTTGACCGGTCGTCCCGTTCACTGCCTCACACCAACCCGACGCGGTGGGCGAGAACCACCGCCTGGACCCGGTCCCGCAGGTGCAGCTTGGACAGCACGTTCGAGACGTGGGTCTTCACCGTCGCCTCGCCGAGGTACAGGGTCTTTGCGATCTCCGCGTTCGACAGCCCGGTACCCACCAGCTCCAGCACCTCACGCTCCCGCGGAGTGAGGAGGGCCAGGCCGTCAGAGGCCTCGACCGTCGGCCGGGGGCGGGTTCCGACGGCAGCTTCGTGCGCCTGCCGAGGGGCACCGGTGTCACCCGGCAGCGGCCGCTCGCCCGCCACCATCTGCTCGATCACGCGGCGCGTGATCTGCGGCGCGAGCAGGGCGTGCCCGGCCGCCACGGTCCGTACGGCCTCGACGAGGTGCTCCGCGTCCGAGTTCTTCAGCAGGAACCCCGACGCCCCGGCCGCGAGCCCGTCGAACACGTACTCGTCGTGGTCGAACGTCGTCAGCACCAGCACCTTCGCGAGGTCCTCAGCGACGATCCGGCGCGTGGCCTCGATCCCGTCCATGACGGGCATCTGCACGTCCATGAGCACGATGTCCGGGCGCAGTGCACGGGTCAGCTCGATCGCCGCGGCGCCGTCGGGCGCCTCACCGACCACCTCGAAGTCGTCCTCCACCGAAAGGATGAGCGAGAAGCCGGAGCGCACGAGCGCCTGGTCGTCGACGAGCAGTACCCGGATCACGCGTCGCTCTCCGATCCTGTGGTGATGCCTGTGGTCGCTGTGTCGGTGGCGGTGCCGAGGGCGCCGCGACCCTCGGCACCGGGCGCGGGGAGCGGCAGCCGGACCCGGACCCGGAATCCGCCGGTCGCCCTGGTGCCGATGTCGACGACGCCCTGGTGGGTCGCCGTACGCTCCCGGATCCCGAGCAGCCCCAGCCCGGAGCCGGACGTCCCGCGGCGCGGCCGCCCGTCGTCGAGCACCTCGATCTCGGCGAACCCGTGCTCGAACTGCTGGCCCGCTACGGCCTCGGGTGCCCGCACCACGCGCAGCGTGACCGTCGCGGACCGGGCCGTCGAGTGCTTGCGCACGTTCGCCATCGCCTCCTGGGCGGTGCGATAGAGGCTGAGCCCCATGGGATCCGTGACGTCGGCTGCGACGCCGGGTGGCTCCTCGACCTGGCGGAACGTCGTGTCGAGGCCGTCGTGATCGGCGGCGGTCAGCGCCGGGAGATCGGCCAGGCCCGGCTCCGGCGCCCGCGAGCCGCCGCCGTCCGACCTCGCCGGACCGCCCCGGACACCGCCGTCGGGCACGGAGCGGAGCGTCCCCACCAGGTTGCGCATCTGCGCGACCCCCTCGCGCGACTCGCGCTCGATGGTGACGAGCGCTTCAGCGGTCCGGGCCGGGTCACGGTCGAGCACCCGGCGGGCCGCAGCCGCCTGGATACCGATCACCGACACGTGGTGGGCGACGACGTCGTGCAGCTCGCGCGCGATCCGCACCCGCTCGGTCACGATGGCCTGGTCCGTGAGTGCAGCGGCCTGCTTCTCGATGGTGTCCGTCTGGTCGGCGAGCTGCCGCCGGCGCCGGGCCGCGTTCCACTGCATCTGGCCCGCCACCACCGCGCCGCCGAAGAACGCGATGTTGGTGATGAGCTGGTAGACGGCGTTCGCGAGGTAGGGCTCGATGAGACCGGGCCAGTCCGCGCGCGTCGGGAACTCCTCGAGGAGCGTCTCCATGCCCTGCTGCACCGCGAACATCCAGATGAGCCAGGTGAACATCATCAGCACGCAGATGCTGACCACCACGAGCATCGCCCGCCGGTCGCGCGCCCAGGCCACTGCCGTGAACAGCGCGACGAAGTACATCACCTGCATCGGCATTAGCACCGTGACCGCGCTGATCGTCAGGCCGAGCCCGAGCCATATGCCGTACACGAGAGCGAGCGACACCAGGGGGTAGCGACGGCGCCAGGCCAACGGGGCCGTGCTGACCACCGCGAGCAGGATGATCAGCCACAGCGGCTCCCGCGCCTCCTCGAAGATGCCCATGCTGCGGCCGAGCTCGACGGAGATGGCTGCCAGCACCGCGAACCCCGCGCCCAGCAGCAGGTCCCTGCGGTAGGCGTCGCGGCCCGCGGGGACCCGCTCCCAGTCGGAGTCGACGCCGAACCAGTCGAGCAGGCCCGCCAGGTGCCCGGGCCGCCCGGGCACGTCGGGACCGCCGACGGCGGGTTGGTCGACGTCGGGCGGCCGCGTCTCGGACCGGGGTGGGGCATGGACCATGCCCCCAGGGTAGGAACTCCTGGGGCGTGCGCGCTTCCGCCTGAAGGAGGAGCCGGCGAACCCGAGCGTCACCAGAGCGTGAGCAGCAGGGCAACGATCGTGAGATCCGCCAGGACGTGCGCCACCCACGGCAGCAGCAGGCCGTGCGATACCTGCCGCAGCACGCTCAGGACCAGTCCGTACGCCGTCGCGAGGAGCACGCCCCACCAGCCGTTCGGGAAGCCGTACCAGTGGGACGCACCGAACATCGCGGCAGCGAGCACCACCGCGAGGACCCGGCCCAGGTCGAGACCGAACGCCCGCTGCGCCACGCCGTTGTACGCGGCTTCCTCCGCGGCGGCGTTGACGAAGGAGAACACGAGCGCCCCGAGCACCAGGACAGCGGCCCCCTGGTCAGCGAGGATCCGGCGGTACGTGTCGAACCCGCTGCCGTCCTCCCCTGTCGCGAGGGACCAGAGCACGAGGACCAGGGCCGCGACCGGGACGATCGCGGCGGTGAGCCACAGTCCCGGCCGGTTGATCGTGCCCCGGAGAAACCAGTCGCTCACCAGCCCGAGCGCTCCGATCCGGCTGAGCGGCCCGTACAGCCCGAGTGCGATTACGAGCGGGATCGGCCACAGGGCGATGGAGCCGGCGCCGGCGAAGCCTGCCACCTCCAGCACCGCCCCCGCACCGCGCAGCAGCCAGACCGCCGCCACGATGCAGGCCGCGAGCGCCGCGACGCTCTGGGCGCCCGACGGCGGACGCCGCCGGGTGCCGAACATCCCGGCGAGCCCCACGACCAGTGCGGCGGAGACCCCTGCGGTGACCGGCCCCACGACCGGGTGACCGCCGGCGACGACCGCCGCTACCAGGCATCCTGCGGCGGCCAGCGCGGGCATCCACCGGTGCCGGGCGGCCGGTGGCGGCGCGGCGGGCCCGGCGCCGGCTGCCGCCGCGGTGTTCGGGTCAGGCCCGCTCACGGCAGGCTCCGTCGGCTCGATTCGCACGTTCGCGGTAGCAGGGCCATGTTCCCAACGTAGGAGGCTCGGGGCCGGGAGCGCCTCCGTCCTGAGGCTGAGTCGGGAGACGGAGTCGGGAGACGGAGCCGGGACGCTGAGCCTGGAGACGGAGCGGCGCGAGACCGGGCTGGTGTCGGGCCTGCGGTACTGACTCGCCGTACCCGGTACGGCGAGTCAGTGCCGTAGGCCATCTCCCGGTGGGCCGCAGATCGCGCTGCAGGTCCCGGCGGGTCAGCAGATGTTGCGCGCGCCGTTCCCGCTCAGGTTCCACGTGGTGTTCTCCCCGCACGGCGACTCGCGCACGGAGGTGTTGTCCACACGGAGCGCGATGTGGATGTTCCGGTTGTTGGGGAACTCGGAACGTGCGGCGAGCCGCACCTCGCCGCCCCCGTTGACGGTCCCGCCCGCGATGGTGATGTCCGAGCAGTTCTCGATGAGGATCGAGTTGTTGCCGTTGTTCGCCAGGTCGACGGAGTTGATGCGCGCGCCGCGCGAGTTGGACACGCAGAACACGCCTCGGCCGCCGCCTCGTGACCGCACGTGGTCCACGGTGACGTTCGGCCCGTTGTCGTTGGCCATGCGGAAGGTGGCGTATCCGGTGCCCGTACCGACGTTCTCGCCGTCGACCGTCCCGATGGTGGCGTTGCTCGTCCCCTGGATCAGCAGCCCTGATTCACCGACGTTGCGCGCGGTGACGGTGCCGACCCGCAGGCCGTCGATGTGCCAGGTCTCGATCGCGTGGCCGGGCATGCCGGAGGCGTAGACGGAGTCGATGCGGACGTTCGAGCTGCCGGGCAGGTCCCGCTCGAACCGGATACCGATGCCGCCGGTCATCCGCAGGTCGATCTGGCCCAGGTGCAGGTCGTCGACGTCGGCGAAGCGCAGCCCGAAGTACGGTGCGCCCGTCATGTTCAGGGTGGGGATGGAGACGTCCTGGACCCCGATCGCCTGGATCGCGCCCCGTCCGGCGACGTAGCCGGTGTCGAGGGTGCCGCAGACCTCGAACGCCGTGTGGCTCGGCAGGTCGATCGTGTTGTTGCCGATCCAGGCGCTGGCCATGACCGACACCTTCTCCTGGCTCGTACGACCCGGGTCGAGGGCACCGATCGCCTCCCAGATCGCGGTGATGTAGTACTCGCCCTGGTAGACGGTCTGCCCGTGGTAGGTGGCCGTGAACCCCGACGACTGGCTGCCGGTGACAAGGGCGTCAGCACCGTCACCGCAGGCAGCGGCCCGCGCGACATCCGACGTCGAGCCGCCGGGCGACGCCGTCGTGAGCGGTGCGCTGGTCGGCGCTGCCGCGACCCCCGGCGCGGCGAGCAGGGAGACGACTACCGACAGTGCTGCTGCCCCGGCGGCGAGAAGCCGCGGGCGACGTGGTGACGTTGGTGCCATGGTCACTCCTCCTTGAGAACCCAGCCCTACAACGATGTAGAGGCACGTGGCCACGAGCCTATGGACCGCGTGGCTCCGGCGCCAGAGCCGTCGGCGATCCGAAACGATTCACCCGGCGACACGCGGGGCGACGCGCGGGCAGGGCGCGGACGACGTGCGGGCCGGGCGGCCGCGCGCGGGGATCGGCCGGGGCTTTCGCGGTCGGGCGAATGTGCTGGACACGGCGCACGCCGAGGCGCATTGTGACCGAGCACGAGCCCGACGAAGGGAAGCAGTCGAATGACGTTCTGGATCTGCCGCACGTGCGGCGTGGAGCACGCGTCCCGGCCCGACGTCTGCGCCATCTGCGCCGACGAACGCCAGTGGGTGCCCGCCGACGGGCAGCACTGGACGACGCTTGAGGAGCTCGCGGCCGAGGGGCAGAGCATCGCGGTCAAGGAGCTGGAGCCCGACCTGTTCGGCCTCACCACGGTGCCCGACGTCGGCATCGGCCCCACCGCGAAGGTCGTCCGGACCGCGCGGGGGAACCTGATGTTCGACGTCCCTGGCTATGTCGATGACGCAGGCATCGCCGCCGTCCAGGGCCTGGGCGGCCTCGCGTACATCGTGGCCAGCCACCCACACATGTACGGCGTCCAGGTCGAGTGGAGCCGCCGCCTCGGCGGTGTCCCCATCCTGATCAGCACACCCGACGCGCACTGGCTCGCCCGCCCCGACGACGCCGTCCAGCTGTGGCAGGGCGACCGCGAGATCCTGCCCGGCATCACCCTGAGCCAGCCCGGCGGACACTTCCCCGGCTCCGCCGTAGCGCACTGGGCCCCCGGAGCCGCCGGCAAGGGCGTCCTGCTCAGCGGCGACACGATCTTCGCCAACCCCGACCGCACCTCCGTGTCCTTCATGCGCAGCTACCCCAACCGCATCCCCCTGTCCGGACCCGTGGTCCAGCGGGTCGCCCACCACGTGAGCCGGTTCCAGTTCGACCGGCTCTACAACAACTTCGACGGCGTCATCCCCACCGACGCCCGCCAGGTAGTGCTCCGCTCCGCGGACCGCCACGCCGCCTGGACGCGGGGGGATCACGACGACCTGACCTGACCCGACGTACTACCGACCACGCACGGCTCCACACCGCCGCGTCCAGATGTGGGAGCCTCGACCCCGTGAACCTCACCCTGCCCGGCCGGCTCGTCGGCCCCGCGCGCCTCACCGCCGCCTTCCTGGTCTCGGCGTCGGCGATCCTGCTCTTCGCCATCCACATCCGGCCCGTCGCGTACGTGCCGCTGGTGGTGGGCATCGCGCTGGGGCTGTGGGCCGACCGCGCCCTGGGCCGGGACCTGGCCCTGATCGGCGTCGGCATGGGGATCATCTCGATGATCTCGCTGCAGGCGGACCTGTCCGACGCCGGGATGCTGCGCTTCACGCTGGCGCTCGGCGGGTCCGTGCTGGTGCCGTGGGCACTCTCCCGGTTCGTGCTGAAGCAGGACACCATCCAGTTCCCGGTGCTGACCGGACGTCGCTGGACCCGCGGGCAGTGGGTCTACCTCGCCGCCGTGGTGGCGCTCGGGTACGTGCTGCTGCCGTTCTACTTCCTGGGCTCGGGCGCGTACCTGAACTGGCCGGACCTAGAGGGGACCCAGGACATCTGGCGGCTGTTCGTCGGGGTGAACGCCGTCGGCATCTGGGACGAGCTGTTCTTCATCTGCGTGGTGTTCGCCCTGCTCTGCCGGCACTTCCCGATGTGGCAGGCCAACCTGCTGCAGTCGATGATCTTCGTGTCGTTCCTGTGGGAGCTCGGCTACCGCGAGTGGGGTCCGCTGCTGACGGTGCCGTTCGCGCTCGTCCAGGGCTGGATCTTCGCGAAGTTCAAGTCGCTCAGCTACGTCGTGGCGGTGCACCTGCTGTTCGACGCCGTGGTGTTCGCCGTCCTGGTGCACGGACACCACCCGGAGCTGTTCGACATCTTCCTGACGGCGCCCTGACGGCGCGCCGACCGCTCCGCTACGAGCCGGACCCGTCGTTGGACCCCGGCCCGCCGATGGCCGCGAGCACGTCGCGGACCTCCACCACCTCGATGCGGATCGCGTCGGCCTCGGCCTGTGCCAGCGCCTTTGCCTCGGTGTCCTTGCCCGCGGCGATCTCCTCGTCGGCCGGCTGCAGCCCGCCGTAGTGGTGCTCGACGAGCGCTGACAACAGCGCGATGTCGAACTCCGACCCGTCGAGCGCGGCGATCGCGTCGACCTGCTCGTCGGTGAGCATGCCGTGGTTGCCGCCCTCGTGCGAGTGCGCGCCGGCCCCCGACCGTGGCCCGCTGCCGTCGTCGGGCAGCTCGGTGTCGAGCCCGTCCGCGGCGAGGGCGATCGCCTCCCGGCCCGCTGCGGGCACCGCGATCTCCCGTTCCTCGAGCCAGCCGGCGAGCTCGCTGACCCGCCCGACCGAGGCCTCGCCCACGTCGACGGCCAGGGCGAGCACGGCGTCGTCGGTGGACCGCCCGGGCGCGAGCGCGGCGAGCTGCACGGCCTGCGCGTTGTGCTCGATCGCCGTCGCGGCGTAGGCCGAGTCCGCGGCGGAGTATCCGGCCGCCTCCTGCTTGGCCGGGACCAGCACGCCGAGCCAGAGCAGCAGCGCCAGCACCACGGCGAGCCCGCCGGCGAGGACGGCCCCCATGATCCGGAGGCGCCGCCCCAGCCCATAGGCCGACGGCGTCGCCGCGGCCTCACCTTCCGGCGCGCCATCCGACGACGAGTCCGGGGCCCCCGCAGGGTTCCGCGACGAAGCAGGGACCTTGCGGGGTGAGGACGGAGTGGTCTCCTCGGTCGTCGAGTCCTGGGGCGTCATGTCCGGGACATTGCCATACGCACCCCCGCCGGCGCCATCACGGAAACCCCTCATCCGGCGCCTGGTTCGCGCTGTCCAGGCCCGCGCTCTCCTTCGAGGCCTAAGTTAGTTCGCTCTCGTACGGCTCAAAGCGGAGGAACTTAGGCCTCGAAGGAGAGATCAGCATCAGCGTCCGAACGGCGTCTGCATCTGCGGGTTCAGGCTGCGCTGCTTGACCCGCTCGGCACGGCCATCGATCGAGTCGTCGATGTCAAAAGTGTCGAAGCCGATCGAGAGGTCGTTCGAGTAGGCGTACCCGTTGTAGTAGTACGTGGACCAGGTGCCGCCACCACTCACACCCTCGCCGCGGTCGAACCAGGCGACCTCACGCGGGTTCTCCGAGTCGGTGAAGTCGAACACCGAGACGCCGCCCTGGTACCAGGACTGCACCATCAGGTCCTTGCCCTTGACCGGGATCAGCGAACCGTTGTGCGCCACACAGTTCTCCTCGGCGGTGTTGATCCGGGGGATCTTGTAGTACGACGCGAACTCGAGCTCCGTCTTGCCGTGGCGCTCGCGCTCGATGTCGTAGATGCCGTTGGCGCCCAGCTCCGGCGCGAACTCGCCGGTGCACGTCGCGAGGCCGCCGCCACCGAGCTCGTCGGTGAAGACCACCTTGGTGGCGTCGTTGTTGAAGGTCGCCGAGTGCCAGAACGCGAAGTTCTCCGTGTCCCGCACCTGGCTGATCACGCGGGGACGCTCGCGGTCCTTGATGTCCATCAGGATGCCGTCGCCCATGCACGCACCGGCGGCCAGGTCGTACTTGGCGTAGGTGGTGATGTCGTGGCAGCCGCTCGTGGTGGAGGCGCGACGCTCCCGGTCACCCTCGTAGCCACCGTCCGGGAAGAGGTTCGGCGTGGCGACCAGCTCGGCCGAGGCCGGGTTCTTCACCGGGATCTTCACGATCGAGATGCTGTCGTGCGGGGGCTGGCAGTCCGGATAGGTGGCGCTCGGCGAGTACGACGACACGTACGCGTAGACAGTCCGGCCGTTCTTCGACGGGGCCAGGGAGTGCGTGTGCGAACCGCAGCTGGTCTCGACGGACTGGACGTACTCCGGCTCCAGCGGGTTGGAGATGTCCCAGACCTTGATGCCCTCCCAGGCTTCCTTGTTGGTTGCTTCAAGCGATGTCGACTCGCACGAGTCGTCGCTGCGCGACGAGTCCGTCGACAGCACGAGGACGTTCTTGTAGACGGAGATGTCGTTCTGCGAGCCCGGGCAGGAGACCTGCAGTACCTGCTCCGGGTTCTTCTTGTCCGACAGGTCGTAGACGGTGAACCCGTCGTAGTTGCCGGCGAACGCGTACTTGCCCTGGAACGCGATGTCCGAGCCGGTGCCTTGCAGCGCGCCGTTCTTCGGCTGGTTGCTCAGGTGGGTCATGTTCGAGGACGCGGTCTCGCCCGGCGGTACGTCCGGCTCGGCGACCGATGCCGCAACGGGTCCTGCGAGTGCCACTGCCGCCGCAGCGAAGAACGCTGTCAGGGCGACGCCAGTGGCGCCCCGAGCGCGAGATCGAGTAAAGGTTGGACGACGCACGGGCGTCACACCTCCTAGGTCGGTTGAGGCAGTGTCACTCACAGAAACCTCTCAGCACCAGACTCATGGTGATCTTTTACACAGTGGTGACAATTGCCCCAAGCGACACAACACTGCCCGACGGCGGACGGGGCACCTTCCGTACGGAAAGCACCCCACCGCCGTCGGGCAGCCTGGTACGCCCGAGACGGGCGCGTTCCCTGCTCGTGGACGCGTCAGCGGCCGAACGGCTCCTGCATCTGCGGGTTGAGCGAGCTCATCCGCACGCGCTCGGCGCGGCGGTCGATCGAGTCGTCGATCTCGAAGGTGTCGAAGCCGATGGCCAGATCGTTCGAGTACGCATACCCGTTGTAGTAGTACGTGGACCAGGTGCCACCACCACTCACGCCCTCGCCGCGGTCGAACCAGGCGACCTCACGCGGGTTGCGGGAATCCGTGAAGTCGAACACCGAGACGCCACCCTGGTACCACGACTGCACCATCAGGTCCTTGCCCCGAACCGGGATCAGCGAACCGTTGTGCGCCACACAGTTCTCGTTCTCCGAGTTGGTGCGCGGAATCTTGTAGTACGACCTGAAGGCGAGCTCCTTCTTGCCGAACCACTTGCGCTTGATGTCGTAGATGCCGTTGGCGCCGAGCGTCGGGCCGAACTCGTCGTTGCACGTCGCCAGACCACCGCCGCCCAGCTCATCGGTGAAGACCACCTTGGTGGCGTCGTTGTTGAAGGTCGCGGAATGCCAGAACGCGAAGTTCTCCGTGTCCCGAGCCCTGCTGATCACCCGTGGGCGCTCCCGGTCCCGGATGTCCATCAGGATGCCGTCACCCATGCACGCACCGGCGGCCAGGTCGTACTTGGCGTAGGTGGTGATGTCGTGGCAACCGGTGGTCTCCGTGTACGAACCACGGTCGTCGCCCTTGTAGCCGCCGTCCGGGAACAGGTTCGGCGTCGAGACGACGCGTGCCGACTCCGGCGTCCGCAACGGGACCTTCACGATCGAGATGGTGTCGTGGGGCGGCTGGCAGTCCGGGTACGTCTCCGACGGGAAGTACGAGGAGACGTACACGTACAGGTCCCGCTTGTTCTTGGACGGCACGAGTGAGTGCGTGTGCGACCCACAGCTCGTCTCGACGGACTGGACGTACTCCGGCTCCAGCGGGTTGGAGATGTCCCAGACCTTGATGCCCTCCCACGCCGCCTTCTCGGTGGCCGGCATGGACGTCGACTCGCACGAGTCGTCGCTGCGCGACGAGTCCGTCGACAGCACCAGGACGTCCTTGTAGACGGAGATGTCGTTCTGGCCACCCGGGCAGGAGACCTGGACGACCTGCTCCGGGTTCTCCGGGTCGGAGAGGTCGTAGACGGTGAAGCCGTCGTAGTTGCCGGCGAACGCGTACTTGCCCTGGAACGCGATGTCCGAGCCGGTACTCATCAGTGCGCCGTTCTTGGGCTGGTTGCTCAGGTGCGTGATCTTCGAGGACTCGGTCTCGCCCGGGGGTACGTCGGGCTCGGCCGCGGACGACGATGTCGATGTGGTGGTGGTCGGTGCGGCCTCACTGTCGTCCGGCGAGGCCAGACTCGGTGCCGCGAAGGCGAACGTTCCCGCCGTAAGAGCCGCCGCGAGGACGGCAGCAGCGGCGCCCCGGGCATGCGATCGGGTAAAGGTTGGACGACGCAATGGCGTCACACCTCCTTGGTAGGGTCCATCGCGAGTGTCGTGCATCACACCAATTCGACGCCAGATCCGAGTCAAGAATTTACACAGCAGTGACAAGCCGCCTGGGAGGATCTTCGCGTGGAGACAGAGATCGAGGCCGGTTCCCCGAAGGCCCGACGACGCGGCCCGGCACGCGGACGTCGTGCGGTACGGCATCGGCTCGTGCCGCCGCGAGCAACGGTGCTCGGCCTGGTCATCCTGGTGCCGCTCACCCTCGGCCTGGCCGCCTGCACAGGGTCCGACGACGAGCCGGAGGCCGTCTCGACGCCCAGCTCCGTCGTCCTGCAACCGGGAAAGCCCGGCGAGCAGGCCGAGACGATCGCCCCCGAGGACTACGAAGGACGCCCCGCCCAGGCGCCGTTCTCCAAGGATGATGCCGCGTTCCTGAGCGACATGATCCTGCACCACGGGCAGGCGACCGACATGGCCGGCCTGGTCCCGGAGCGCAGCGCCTCCGAGCAGGTGAAGAAGTTCGCCGACCGCATCGACGTCGTGCAGGACAGCGAGATCGACCTGATGTCCGGCTGGCTCGAGGAGAACGACTACCCCGTGCCCCTCGACGTCGAGGGCGGGGACGGCTCCGGCCCTCGGGCGCCGGAGCACGGCCACGATGCCGACGAGATGCCGGGGATGCTGACCGACGCCGAGATGGCAGCGCTCAAGAAGGCGTCCGGGACCGAGTTTGACCGGCTGTTCCTCGAGGGCATGATCAAGCACCACGAGGGTGCACTGACCATGTGCGAAGAGGTCGCGGGCTCGGGCAGCGAGGAGCGGGTCATCGAGCTGGCGACCAACATCGCCGCTGATCAGATGGCCGAGATCGACCGGATGGCCAACATGCTCGCCGACCTGTGACATGACGATCGCCGGGGCGGAGTGCTCCGCCCCGGCGATCGGTCGGTTCAGCTCAGGCGCGACGCCGGTTCAGCAGGATCAGACCCGCGAGCGCAGCGAGCAGGCCGAGCGCCGCGCCGATGATGACGACGACGCCGAGGGGTCCGGCCGCTGAGGCGTCCACGTCGGTGCGGAGCTTGCCGGTACCGTCGGACAGCCGTTCGGTACCGGAGGCCACGGCCGTGGTGCCGGACGCCAGCTTGGCGGATCCGTCGGCGAGCTGCTGCGTGCCGTCGGCCAGATCCGTGGCGCCCGCCGCGAGCGTCTGGGTGCCGTCGTCGAGGGCACCCGTGCCTTTGGCGAGATCCCGGGTGCCCTGCCGGGCGTCCTTGAGACCGTCGCGGAGGGTGACCGACCCGTCGGCCAGGCGCTGGGACTTCTCGACCTTCGGGACCACGCGGTCGCGGACCTCGATGATGCCGTCGACGAGCTTCCCGGAGCCGGTGTGCAGGCGCTCGACGCCGGAGACGAGCTCCGGGGCCTTTCCTGCTAGCTCGGCGCTGCCGTCGGCCACCCGGGTGGCGCCGGAGAGAAGCTCGGGCAGCTTGGCCTGAAGTTCACTGGCTCCGGCCGCGAGCTTGGCACTGCCGGGCACGGCCCCCTCGGCACGCGCGACGAGGGTCGAGCTGCCCTCGTAGGCATCGCCAACGCCGGCCACGTACTTCTGGATCCCGGGAGCAAGGCTGCCGACCCCGGTTCTCAAGTCTGCGCTGCCGGCGTTCACCCGTCCCGCACCGGCAACCAAAGCCGGCACTTTCTCCGCGAGGGTCTCGACACCACCGGCCACGAGCTGTGCACCGCCGGCCACCTCGCCGGAGCCCTGCGCCACGGCGGCAGAGCTGGTCGCGACGGCTGACGCCCCGTCAGACAGCTTGCCCAGCTTGGTAACGAGCGTGTCGGCACCAGACTTAGCCTCGCCGGTTCCACCTGCGACCTGGCCGGCAACGACCTGGAGCTCGCCCGTCGAATCAGCCAGCGCTTCAAGCTTCCGCTGAAGAGCCGGGTCCTCAGTAGCTTTGGCCAGCGCAGCCAGCTTTAGCGCCAGATCGCCGGTACCGCTGTGAACCTGCTGTGCGCCCGCGGTGAGGCCACCAAGGCTCGTGGACAGCGTGGTTGCACCGGCTTGTGCGGCGACAACACCATCGGCGACCGGAGTGGCTCCTGCGGCGACGCCCTTGGCTCCCTCCGCGGTTCGGACTGCACCCTGGACGAGGCCGGGCGTCTTGGCGTTGAGCTCCTGGACACCGCTGGCGAGCTGGTTCACGCCGGTGTCCAGGGCAGCCGCACCCACGGCCAGCTCTCCGACTCCGGACTGAACGGAACTGGTCCCGCCCAGCAGCGCGTCGTTCTTCGCGTTGAGCTGCGACAGCCCTCCGTTCAGCCGCTGGTTGCCTGCGAAGATCTGAGCGGTCCCGTCCGCCAGCTGCCGCGCACCTTCCACAAGCTCCGGCGCCTTGCCGTTCAACCGCACCACTCCCGCCTGCACCAGCGCAGACCCGCCCGCGAGCTGCTCAGCACCATCTGCCAGCTCCGGCGCCTTGGTGTTCAACTGGCTCAGACCGCCGTCGAGCTTCGTCGATCCAGCCGTCAGCCGCAGCGACGCATCCGCGAGGTCGGAGACATCCTTGGCGGTCTCCGCGGTGCCGTCCGCAATCTTCTTGGATCCGTCGTGCAGTTTGATCACGCCCGCACGGAGCTCGCCGGCTCCGGAGTCGAGCTGCCCGGCACCGTCCGCGAGCTTCTCGACACCCGGCACCACGCTGTCGTGGACGCCGCTGTTCAGCTCCGTGGCGCCGGCACTGAGGTCGCTGACGCCCGAGACCAGGTCGGCCTGGACGCCGTCGTTCAGCTCGCCTGCGCCGTCGGCCAGCCGGTCGGCGCCGGACGCGACCTCGCCCTGGAACAGGAGCATGAAGGCTGTGGCCACGATCGCGCCGATGAGCAGGAGGGCGACGCCCACTGCCATCAGGATCGTTGGTGCTGGACCTGGCTGTGCTGCTCGGGATGCATGCAACTGCGTCATCGGTTCGCCTCTCGCTCCGCGGGCTTCCTTGCCCCGCGGAAAAGTTGTCCGACCGGCGCCATTACCCGCCGGGCTCGCCGCCGTTGGCGAGCACGAAGCCCGTCAGCGCGGGCGTCTGCGCTGAAGGTACCGGCGGTCGAGGCCCTGCGGAACGCTTCTACTGATCACAACTCAGTAAAGCGGAGAAGATCACCCGCGGTTGTGGATCGGTGGAAATCGTTAGCCAACCGGGCGTCGCCCGCCTGCGCTCGCTAGCCCTTGTCGGCCCCGGCGGTCAGTCCCTCGGTAAGGGCCCGCTCGGCCACCCCGTACAGGATCACGATCGGCACCGTGAGGAGGACGCTGCCCGCCATGAGGACCGTCTTCGACACCTCCTGGCCGTCCGCGAGCCGGGTGAGCCCGAGCGACACCGTCCACAGGTCCTGCTTGGCGGACAGGAACAGGAGCGCGAACAGGAACTCGTTCCAGGCGATCATGAACGAGTACAGGGCGGTCGACATGATGGTCGGGAGCGCGAGCGGCACCGTGATGCGAGTCAGGATCTGGAAGCGGGAGGCACCGTCGATCACCGCTGCCTCGTCGATCGACTCCGGGATGCCCGCGAGGTAGTTGCGCAGCATGTGCACCGAGACGGGCACCGTCAGGGCGATGTAGGCGATCACGAGGCCCACCAGGGACGAGCCAAGTCCCAGAACCTGGAAGCCGACGAACACCGGAACCGCGATGATGATGGTCGGGAACAGGTACACGGCCAGGAACAGCCACGAGACCTGCGTGCGGCCGGCGAACCGCAGCCTTGTCAACGCGTACGACGCCGGGACCACGAGCGCTACGGTCAGGGCCGACGCCGACACCGCGACGATCGCGGAGTTACGCATGAACCGCGCGAACCCGTAGCCGCCGTCGTCCTCCGACCGGAGCACCTCGACGTAGGTATCGGTGGTGATCCGTTCGAGGGCGGGCAGCACGCGCAACGGCTCGCGCAGCAGGTCGTCGATGCGCACGAAGCTCAGCGACAGCATGTAGAGGAACGGCACCACCGTCGCCACCACGAGCGCCACGATCACGCCGACGCGCAGCACCCGAAGCACGTTGGTCTGGGCGGAGACGGCACTCATCACGCCTCCCTCTGCTTGGCCGTGAGACGCAGATAGATCGCGAGCGCGACGCCGAGGAACACGGCCATCACAGCGGCGGTCGCACTCGCGCCTCCGATGTCGCTCGACCCGGTGAGCTGCTCGAACACCCGCACCGAGGCCACCTGCGTACCGGCGGCGCCACCGGTGAGCAGGTAGACGTCCTCGAACTCGTTGAAGGCCATCACCATGCGGAACAGCACGAGCAACGCCACCGTGGGCAGCAGCTGGGGCAGCACCACGAACCAGAACTTCTGCAGCGGCGTGGCGCCGTCGACCACCGCTGCCTCCTCGATCTCGCGGCTGAGGCCGGTCAGGGCCGCGCCGAGGAACATGAACGCGAACGGGAAGTAGCGCCAGATGTCGAAGACGATGACGGTGAGGAGCGCCGTCGGCGCGGAGCTGAGGAAGTTGACCGGGTGCTCCCACCCGAGCACCTGGGTGCCGAACGCGTTCACGACGCCGTACTGGGGGTTCAGCGCCACCTGCCACACGAACGTCGTGGCCACGACCGGCGCCACGTACGGGAGCAGCATCACCGCCCGGAGCGGCGCGCGGAACCGGAACCGGTCACGGAACGCGAGCGCCGCAACCAGGCCTACCGTGATCGAGCCGACGGTGGTGGCGACCGAGTACTCGACGGTGGTGAGCAGCGCCTGCCAGAACGGGGGCGCGGTGAGCACGTCCGCGTAGTTGTCGAGCGTGAGCTCGTTGAACAACCCGTTGCGCGCCACGTCCACGTACCGCGCGTCCTGGAAGGACAGCACCACGGTCCACATGATCGGGACCACGATGATCGCTGCCACCACCAGCACCACGGGCGTGACCAGGGTGATCCCGTCCCGGTTCTCCACTCGCCGTAGCGTCGACGCCATGGGGGTCAGTCGCGGGTGGCTATCTCGGTGACAGCGTCCTGCATGGCCGTCTGCGCCTCGGCGGCGTCGACGCTGCCCGACCCGAGGTCCGCAGCGGCCTTGGCGAGCGGCAGCTCGCTCGTGATCGGGCCGAGGATCGCACCCTGGCCCTGCGGCAGCGCCCAGCGGTCCGCCGACTCGGGTGCCGCGGCCAGGGTGTCGGTCACCTCGGCCGGCCAGACGTCGGAGAAGGACTTCTTGGAGTCGACGCCGATCTGCAGCTCCGACCACGCATCCGTGTACTCGGTGGGGTTGTCGGCGGTGCCGGCACGTACGGGCACCTTGCCCTCCGGGGCCATGGCCAGCCAGTCCACGTACGCGTCGGACATCATGTACTCCACGAAGTCCGCGGTCTCCGGGTCGGCGCCGTCGGTGATGCCCCACGACACGAACTCGACGTACCCAGCAGCCTCCCCGCTCGCGGACGGGCCCTCGACCACCGGAACCACCCCGGTGTTCTCGGCGAGCCAGCCCGGGTCGTCGGCGCACTCGTCGCACGACGGCGTGAACTCTTCTCGCAGGCCGGCCATCTCATCCAGCAGGAACGAGGACCAGATGGTCATCGCCGCCTGTCCGGCGAAGTACGACGACCGCGTGGACTCGACGCCTTGCGTCCCGTCGGGTGAGAGCTCGCCGGCCAGGTCGGCGTAGAGCTCGATCATCTCGGTGCACTCGGGGCTGTCGAGGGTCGCCTCGCCGGCGTCGTCCACCAGCTCGCAGCCGTTGCCCTGCGCCAGGAACTCAAGGACCTGCTGGGTGAACGGGTCGGCAGCGTCCGTGGCGAGCGTGATCCCGTGCCGGCCCGTGGTCGTGAGCTGCTCCGCGGCCATGCGCAGGTCGTCGTAGGTGGCGGGTGGCTTCAGGCCGGCCTCCTCGAAGAGGTCGGTGCGGTAGTAGACCATCATCGGCCAGGCGTCCGACGGCACGGCGAGCAGCTCGTCGCCGTCGCTGGTCAGCTCCAGGGCCAGCGGCGCGAACGTGTCCTCGCCGAGCGCCTCGACGACCTGGGCCGCCGCTTCGCGATCGAGATAGCCGTCCCGGTCGAAGGACCGGACCAGGCCTGGGCTGATCGCATTGACGACGTCCGGCATGTCGTCGCCGGAGAGCGCCGCCGCGGACAGGAGCTGGGACACCTGGTCCTCCTCGACCGGCACCAGGTCGGTCTCGACGCCGGACTCCTCGGCCCAGGCGGTCATGGCCTCCTCCTGGATCGCGAGGCGTTCGGGCTGGGTCTCGACGGTCCAGACGGTGACCGTCCCGTCGGACTCCGGGGCGCCGCTGCCACAGGCGCTGAGCGTGAGTGCCGTGGTGGCGACCGTCGTCGCTGCGATCGTCAGGCGGACCGCGGCCGCCCCGTTGTGCCGGAACATGACATCTCCTCGCCATCGAGTGAGTGGTCTGGCACTTATATCTAACCTACTGCCGAGAGCGGCACAAGGATTTGTAGAGCACCGAGCACGCAGAAGGCCCTGGTCTCCCCCACAGGGGGAAGCCAGGGCCTTCTCGCGATCAGGCGATCAACCGAGCGTCAGCTCAGTCGGCGACGACCTTCACACCGATCTTGGCCGACACCTCGGGGTGCAGACGGATCGACACGGTGAAGTCACCGGTCGTCTTGATGGACTGACCGATCTCGATCTTGCGCTTATCGACGGACGGGCCGCCGGCGGCGGAGACCGCACCGGCGATGTCCGCCGTGGTCACCGCACCGAACAGACGGCCACCAGGGCCGGCGTTCGCCGCGACGACGACGGGCTTCGCGGACAGCGAGGCCGCAAGGGACTTCGCCTCGTCCAGCGAGGCGATCTCGCGGCTCTTGCGAGCCTTGCGGATCGCGTTGATGTCGGACTCGGCGCCCTTGGTCCAGGGCGTCGCGAGCGAACGCGGGATGAGGAAGTTACGGGCGTACCCGTCCTTGACCTCAACCACGTCGCCGGGCTCACCCAGGCCGGTCACCTCGTGGGTCAGGATCAGCTTTGCCATTGTTCTCGATCCCTTCCTCAGCGAGCCGTCGACGTGTACGGCAGCAGGGCCATCTCGCGGGCGTTCTTCACGGCCTTCGCGATCTGACGCTGCTCCTGCACGGAGACGCCGGTGACACGACGAGCGCGGATCTTCCCGCGGTCGGAGATGAACTTGCGCAGGAGCGCCGTGTCCTTGTAGTCGATGTTGTGGATCTTCGCCGACTTGAGCGGGTTGATCTTCTTCTTGGGCTTACGCACCACAGGCTTCGCCATGGCGTTGCTCCTTTGTCAGGTGCTGCTCACTCGGCCTGGCGGGCCGGCGAGCGAAAAAAGGTGAACAGGGGGTACCGATCAGATCTTGCTGATGCTCTGTCGCATCAGAACGGCGGGTCGTCCGAGAACGAACCACCGGACGACGCCGGGCCTGCCGTGGCCCACGGGTCGTCATTGCTCTGACCGCCACCGGACGAGCTGAATCCTCCGCCGGAGCCGCCGCCCTGCTGGGCACCGCCCCCGCCGTTGTAGCCACCGCCGCCGCCACCGAAGCCGCCGCCACCGCCGGACCGCTGGGCCCGGGTGACCTTGGCCGTGGCGTAGCGCAGGGACGGACCGATCTCGTCCACCTGCAGCTCGACAACGGTGCGCTTCTCGCCCTCACGGGTCTCGTAGGAGCGCTGGACCAGGCGACCTTGCGCGATGACGCGCGTGCCCTTGGTCAGCGACTCCGCGACGTTCTCCGCGGCCTCGCGCCAGATCGAGCAGCGCATGAACAGGGTTTCCCCGTCCTTCCACTCGTTGCTCTGGCGATCGAAGGTGCGCGGGGTCGACGCCACCGTGAAGTTGGCGACCGCAGCACCTGAAGGGGTGAAGCGCAGTTCCGGGTCCCCGGTGAGGTTCCCGATCACTGTGATGACAGTTTCACCAGCCATGCCAATTCCTCGATTCAGTCGACGTTCCGTACGCGGTATCTAGTTCGCGGTGAATGCAACCACGAACCACTGACACTCGCGCGGGCGCAGGAAGGTTCAGCTCCGACGACTCACTTGTCGCCGGTGCGCAGGGTCTTGGTACGCAGCACGACCTCGTTGAGGCCGAGCTGACGGTCCAGCTCCTTGGCGGTGGCAGACGTCGCGGTGAAGTCGACGACGGCGTAGATGCCCTCGGTCTTCTTCAGGATCTCGAAGGCCAGACGGCGGCGCCCCCAGATGTCCACCTTGTCGACGGAGCCACCCTCGGTCGTGATGACCGACAGGTACTTGTCGAGCGACGGGGCAACGGTGCGCTCCTCGACCTCCGGGTCCAGGATCACCATCATTTCGTACTGACGCATGTGTATACCCACCTCCTCTGGTCTCAACGGTCACGGTCGTTCCGTGACAGGAGGGTTCACAGCAAGGGCCAAGCCTACCTGCCATGTGCGCGACGGCGGAATCGAGCGGGCGAGACCCCTCTCACACGCTACGGGGCGTCGTTCCCGCCCCCACCGCCGTTCCCGTTGCCGTTCCCGTTCCCTGTGCCACCCGTCGGCTCATCCGTCGGGAAGATGCCCCCCGGCGACCCGGAGGACACGAGCACCCGCACCTGGCTACCGGGCTGCACCTCAGAGCCCTCGCCCGGGCTGACGTTCATGACCACGCCCTCGTCGAAGTCCTCTGACGGCTGGCGCTCGACCACCGGCTCGAGCCCTGCGCCCTGGATCTTCCCCCGGGCGTTGTTCTCGTCGCCGCCGATCAGACCGCCCGGCACCTGCACCGTCTCCGGCTCCGCCGGACCCGTCGAGACCTCGACCCGGATGTCCGTGCCCCGGTTCACCTCCTGGCCCTCGTGCTGCACGGACAGCACGATGCCGGTGGGTTGGTCGCTCGCGACCTCGACCGGCACGGGATTCACTCCGGCACCGGACAGCGCCGCCGCGACGGGCGCGATCTGCTGGCCGACAAGACCGACCGGGACCAGTATCTTGTCCTCCGCGTCGTCCGAGGTCTCCGGCGTCGGGGTAGGCGTCGGCTGGACCGACGGCTCGTACTCCGGGAACTCCTTGGCCTCCATGCCCTCGGTCACCGTCTTCATGTACTCGGTCCACGCCCAGACGGGCCACGTACCACCGGTCAGGCTGCCGCCCGCCCACTCGCCGAAGGGCGTGATCGAAGCCTGGCCGCCGTCCTCCGCCTGCTGGTAGAGACCGACGACCGTCGCGATCTGGGGCGTATAGCCGGCGAACCAGGCCGACTTGTTGTCATTGGTGGATCCGGTCTTGCCGGCGACCGGACGCGGGTTGCCGTCCGGGCCGAGGAGCTCGAGCGCCGGGGTGCCGGACCCCTTCTTGACCACCTGCTGCATCGCGTACGTGGCCTTGGTCATCACGTCGGGATCGATGGCGCCCTGCTGGGGCACGCGGTCCCACTCGTATCGGAGGTTCTCGCCGTCCTTCACGGAGGTCACGATGTGCGGCTCGCTGCGCGTGCCCTGCGCGGCGAAGGTGGCGTACGCGCCCGCGAGGTCGACGGCGCGCACCGTCGAGGTACCGAGCACGTTGGAGAGCTGGTCGTTCGTCGACTCCTTCGGGATACCGGCGCGGATCGCGACGTCCTGCGACTTCTGCGGCCCGATCTCGACGTTGAGCTGCGCGTAGACGGTGTTCACCGAGTTCGCCGTCGCGTCGATCAGGTTGATGTCACCGAACGACTCACCGCCCGACCCCGGGGCGCCGAAGTTGGTCAGCTCCACCTCGGGACCGCCCGCCGTCTCGGTCCAGCCGGGAATCTGCATCGGGCTGTTGCCCGTGTAGTACTCCTCGAGCTCGTGATCCTCCTCGAGCGCGCCGATGAGGGTGAACGGCTTGAACGTGGAGCCGCCCTGCGCCTTGCCGTCGGTCGCGGCGTTGTACTGGTTCTTCTCGAAGTCCTTGCCCCCGTACAGGGCTCGGATGGCGCCGTTCTTGGGGTCGACGGACACGATGGAGACACCGAGCTTCTTCGAGGCGGCACCCTCTCCCTTGTAGGGGATCGTGTTCGCCGCGGCGACGGCGGCCTTCTGCCACTTCGGGTTGATGGTGGTGTGGATCTCATACCCGTTGTTCATGAGATCTTCCTCGTCGAGGCCTGCCTCGTCCGCCAGCTCCTTACGGACCTCTTCGAGCAGGAAGCCCACCTGGCCGGCACGCGACACCGGCTGGTACTTGACGGGCTCAGGGAAGGTGGCGGAAGCGCGCTCCTCCTGGGTGATGACCCCCTGCTCGGCCATGTTCCGCAGGACGCGCGCCCACTTCTCCTCGGCGACGGCCCGCGACCCCTCACCGAACCGCGGGTCCCAGTACGACGGCGACGGGATGATCCCCACCAGCATCGCGGTCTCGGAGACGGTCAGCTCGGCCGCCGGCTTGTCGAAGTACGCCTTCGCGGCGGCTTCGAAGCCGTAGGCACCACGTCCGAGGTAGATGCTGTTGAGGTAGCCCTCGAGGATCTCGTCCTTCGACTTCGCCTGGTCCACCTTGACGGCCAGGATGACCTCGCGGAACTTGTCCACGTAGGACGTCTGCCCGGGCTCGAAGTAGGTGTTCTCGACGTACTGCTGCGTCAGCGTGGAGCCGCCCTGCCGTGCGCCGCCGGTCACGTTGCTGACAAGTGCGCGGGCCATGCCCAGAGGGTCGACACCGATGTGGTTCTCGAAGTTCTGGTCCTCGGACGCGAGGACGGCCTGGCCCACGTACGGGGGCATCTCGTCGAGGCTCAGGATCGTGCGGTCCACCGCCGCGAACTTACCCATCACCTTGTCGTTCGCGTAGTAGACGGTGGTGGTCTCCGAACCGACCTGCTGACGCTCCTCGGGTACGGACCAGCCGATCCACCCTGCCGTGAAAACGCCCACGACCAGCGACATCCCGGTCAGGACGGTACCGACCACAACGCGCCACGACGGGACCCAGGCACGGAGTCCCGTGCGGTGCGGCCGCGGGTAGTTCCAGATTCCCCGCCGGCGCCGGGGCGTCTGCGGCCAGATCGGAGAAGGACTCCTGTTCGCCACGTCTTCCTCGTTCCTCGTATCGATCCAGTGACAGCACCGGACCCAGAAACGATAGAGGATCGATGTTCACGGCAAGTAGCACAAACGCGGTTTCTGTGTGTACGCCCCGTGTTCGAGCGGCGGTCCTACCGACCTTTCACCCGGCTACCCGAAGATGCCGCCCTCCCCGTCACCGGTCGGGTCGCCGGTCGGATCGCCCCCGCCCTCGCCGGGCCCGCTGGAGACGACGAGCGTCACCTGGCTGCCCTTGTCCACCTCAGACCCCTCGCTCGGGTCGACCGAGATCACCCTTCCCTCGGGCACTGAGTCGGACGGCGCCTCCTGGACCACCGGCTCCAGCCCGGCGGCACTGACCTGCTCCTCGGCGTGGCCCTGGTCCTGGTTGGTCAGGCCCCAGGGCACGGTCGTGGTCTCTTGCTCCACCTGGGAGCCGTTCGAGACCTCGACCCGGATGGTCGAGCCGCTGTCGACCTCCTGGCCCTCACCGTCGACGGAGAGCACCGTGCCGGCCGGCTGGTCGCTGTCCACGTCCACCTGCTGGGGGATGAGCCCGACCCCGGCGAGCGCCGATGCGGCAGTGGTGTACTGCTCGCCCGTCAGGCCCGTGGGCACGGTGACCTTCTCCTCGTCCGGTTCCTGCGACGGGCTCTGCGTGGGCGACGGCGACTGCGACGGCTCGGGCGGCTCGGGCGGTGTGTACTCGGGGAGCTCCATGACCTCCATGCCCTCGGTGGCCTTCAACATGTAGTCGGTCCATGCCTCGACCGGCCAGGAACCACCGGTGATCTGCTCGTAGCCGCCGAACGGCTCGATCTCCTCGTACCGGTTCTCCTTGATGTTGTAGTCGTAGAGGCCGACCACGGTCGTGAGCTGCGGCACGAAGCCGGCGAACCACGCCGACATGTTGTCGTTCGAGGACCCCGTCTTGCCGGCTGCGGGACGCTCGAGCGCCAGTGCCGGCTTCCCCGATCCCTCCTCGACCACCTTGCTCATCGCGTAGGTCGCAGCCGCCGTGACCTCTTCGTCGACCACCTGCTCGCCCGCCGTCGACCCCTCGTGGACGAGCCGCTCGCCGTCCATCACCTTGACCACCATGTGCGGCGAGGTGCGGTAGCCCTGCGCCGCGATGGTGGAGTAGGCGTGCGCCAGGTTCACGTTGGTCACGTAGGCGGTGCCCAGCACGTTGGCGAGGTTGGTGCCGATGACGCAGCACTCGTTCGCCTCGGGGTCGCCCTGCGGGATGCCGAGCCGGTAGCCCACCTCCGCCGTCGTCTTCGGCCCGATCTCCTTGTTGAGCTGGCCGTACACGACGTTCACCGAGTTCGCGGTGGCCGTCGTCAGGTCGAGGCTGCTCCACGAGTCGTGGTCGAAGTTGTACAGCGGAACGTCGGGCCCGCCCTCCTCCTGGTTCCAGCCCTCGATCACTGTGCCGTCGACGGCGCCGTACCGCTTGGTGAGCGGGATGTCCTTCTCCAGCGCCCCGATCAGGGTGAACGGCTTGAACGTCGACGCGCCCTGCGCCGCAAAAGTCGCCGCGTTGGTCTGGTGGATCGAGTAGTCCGGCCCGCCGTACATCGCCTTGATCTCACCCGTCTTCGGGTCGATCGAGGTCAGCGACGCGCGAGTGTCAGTGTCGTCGCCCACGTCATCCGGCAGCTTCATCGTCTCGTACGCGGCGGCCTGCATCTTGCGGTCGATGGAGGTGTGGATCTCGTAGCCGTTCTCCGTGAGCTGGTCGGCCGAGATGCCGAACTCGTCGAGCTCGTTGGCCACCTGCTCCATCAGGTAGGCCGTCCGGTTGTCACCCGACCCCTGCTGGTACTTGACGAGCTCGGGGTACTTCGCCGCCGCGCGGTCTTCCTGGGTGATGGCGCCGGTCTCCACCATGAAGTCGAGGGTGCGGTTCCAGCGCGACTCGGCCTGTGCCTGGGCGGCCTCGCCCTGCCGCGGGTCCCAGTACGTGGGGTTCGGGATGATCCCCGCGAGGAAGGCGGACTGGGAGATGGTCATCTCCGTGGCCGGGTGACCGAAGTACGCCTTCGACGCCGCGTCCACGCCGTATGCGCCACGCCCGAGGTAGATGGAGTTGAGGTAGCCCTCGAGCACCTGGTCCTTCGACTGCTCCTGCGTCACCTTGAGCGCGAGGATCGCCTCGCGGAACTCGTCCGCGTAGGTCGTGTCGCCGACACCGACGTAGTAGTTCTCGACGTACTGCTGGGTCAGGGTGGACGCACCCTGCTGGGCGCCGCCCGTCACGTTGTTGAGGACCGCTCGCGCGATCGCCCGCGGGTTGATGCCCGGGTGCGACCGGAAGCTCTGGTCCTCGGACGCGATGATCGCGTCGGGCACGTGGGACGGAAGGTCCTTCAGGGACACCAGGGTCCGGTCCTGCGCCGCGAACTGGCCCAGCTTCTTGCCGTCCGCGTAGTACACCGTGGTGGTCTCGAAGTCGACGCTGTCCAGCTCCGGGGGCACGCTGATGTTCATCCAGGCGGCCGCGACCACGCCGCCCACCAGCGACGTCCCGGTCAGCAGCGTGCCGACCACGAACCGCCACGACGGGATCCACGCACGGATCCCGGTGCGGTGGGGACGGGGGTAGTTCCAGATTCCCTGCCGCCGTCGGGGAGTTCTCGGCCAGATCGGAGGGGGACTCCAGTTCGACACGTCAGCCTCTTCCTCGGTTCGACTTGCGCCTGCCGGTGCGCACGACGCACTTGTCACGGCAGACAACCCGAAACCATAGGGGATCGCCTACGGGCCCTAACAGCCCTGAACTGCTCCACCACCCCGCCCTTGGACATTTACCCCAGGGTCAGCCCAGTCCGTCTGCTCCCGCTTCACATTTCATCCACGTACGCCCGACGGCGACCACTGGGGACGCGGCGTATTGCACAGCCGGATCCAGATGCTTATCCTCTCGATGTATCGAGTCGATACATCGCGCAGAACTGATACGCCCGAGCAATCACCGCCGGGCTCGGAAGGAGTCCGCCGTGCGCAGCCGGTCCGACGTGCTGGAGACCGCCGTCCTCGGCCTGCTCAACGAGTCCCCGCTGCACGGGTACGAGCTGCGCAAGCGCCTCAACCTGGTGCTCGGATCCTTCCGCGCCTTCTCCTACGGCACTCTCTACCCCGCCCTGAAGGCGCTGGTCCTGCGCGGACTGATCGCGACGACCGAGAACGACCCGCCACCACCCCCGCCCCGCAAGGGAAAGGCAGGGATCCCGGGCCGCACGACCAAGCCCAAGCCCCTCGGACGACGTCGCGTGGTCTACGAGCTGACCGCCGAGGGCAAGGAGCACCTCCAGACCGTTCTGGCCACCGCGGGCCCCGCGGCCTGGGAGGACGACAACTTCGACGTACGGTTCGCGCTCTTCGCGCAGACCGACGCCGAGACCCGCCTCCGGGTCCTCGAAGGCCGGCGCACCCGGCTGACCGAGCGCCTGGAGGCGTTCCGTCAGGCCGCGACGCACCCGCGCTCGCGGCTCGACGAATACGCACTCGAGCTCCAGCGGTTCGGGCTCGAGAGAGTCGAGCGCGAAGTGCACTGGCTCGACAGTCTCATCTCCACCGAGCGGGGACGCGCTGCGGCGCAGAACCGTCCATCGCAGCAGGAACAAACGAAGAAGGAGCGAGGATGACCTCCATCCGCGTGGGCATCGTCGGCGTAGGAAACTGCGCCTCGTCCCTGGTCCAGGGCGTGCACTACTACCGTGACGCCGACCCGGCGAGCACCGTCCCGGGCCTCATGCACGTGCAGTTCGGCGACTACCACGTGTCGGACCTCGAGTTCGTCGCGGCGTTCGACGTCGACGCGAAGAAGGTCGGCTTCGACCTGGCCGAGGCCATCACCGCGTCCGAGAACAACACGATCAAGATCGCTGACGTGCCGCCGACGGGCGTGACCGTCCAGCGCGGGCCGACCCTCGACGGCCTGGGCGACTTCTATCGCGAGACGATCGACGAGTCCACGAAGGACGCCGTCGATGTCGTGGCGACGCTGCGCCAGGCCGAGGTCGACGTGCTCGTGTGCTACCTGCCGGTGGGCTCGGAGGAGGCCGCCAAGTTCTACGCGCAGTGCGCCATCGACGCGGGCGTCGCCTTCGTCAACGCGCTACCGGTGTTCATCGCGTCCGACCCCGAGTGGGCCAAGAAGTTCGAGGACGCGGGCGTCCCGATCGTGGGCGACGACATCAAGTCGCAGGTCGGCGCCACCATCACGCACCGCGTGCTGGCCAAGCTGTTCGAGGACCGCGGCGTGGTCCTCGACCGCACGTACCAGCTCAACGTCGGCGGCAACATGGACTTCAAGAACATGCTGCAGCGCGACCGCCTCGAATCCAAGAAGGTGTCGAAGACCCAAGCGGTGACGTCCAACCTGACGGGCGCCCTGGCGGGCAAGAAGGACGACCGGAACGTCCACATCGGCCCGTCGGACTACGTGGCGTGGCTCGATGACCGCAAGTGGGCGTACGTGCGCCTCGAGGGCCGGGCGTTCGGCGAGGTCCCGCTCAGCCTGGAGTACAAGCTCGAGGTGTGGGACTCCCCCAACTCCGCCGGCATCATCATCGACGCGGTCCGGGCGGCGAAGATCGCCAAGGACCGCGGCGTCGGTGGCCCGCTCCTCTCCGCGGCCACCTACTTCATGAAGTCCCCGCCCGTGCAGATGGAGGACACCGCGGGCCGCGCCCAGCTGGAGTCGTTCATCCGGGGCGACATCGAGCGCTGAAGAGCTCAAGCGCAGATAGTCGGTAGAAGGTCAGGTGATCGGCAGCTCGAGCTACCGATCACCTGACCTTTTGCCGAACTCACGCCGTTCGAACCAGCGAACGGTGAAGGGCCCGAGGGACTACTTGATCGGGTCCAGCTCGAAGTCGGTCACGACGGTGGTACGCGGCGCCACCTTCGCTGAACCGACCTCCGGGACGTACCCGTTCGCCGTGGCGATGATCTGAGCCGTGCGCTCCGACCGGTCGAACCAGTACTCGTAGGTGCCGTCCGCCGCAGTGACCAGGGTGACCGCCGAGTACTTCGCGTTCACCTGGACCACCGCGTCACCGAGGGATACGACCCCGTCCGGGGTGAAGCCCGACACGGTGCCGGCGAGCTTGCCCCAGCTGCGCGGCGGGTTGACGGTCAGGCTGACATCGACGGCGGGGGCGTCGTACGGCGTGTCCGCGCCGGCCACCAGCGAACCGGTGAAGGTGCCCGGCTGGGCCACCACACCGCTCATGGCCGCCGTGATCGTCTTCGACTGGCCTGGCTCGAGCGTGAACTCTGTCGGGTCCATGGTCAGCCACTCCATGCTGCCGCCGGCGGTGTCACCGGAGACGTTCATGACGATGTGCATGTCGGGCCAGCCGATCGAGTCCGTCGTCGCGGGCTCCGGGATCGCGCAGTCCGTGGCGGAGAGGTACGACGGCGCGGTCTGACCCGCGGCGTTGGACCCGATGTAGAAGACTCCACCGCTCGACTGCTGGTTGGGCGAGACGACCTCGACCACGAGCGTGGCGCCAGCGGGCACCTCACCCGTCACGGGGACCGAGATCATCGTCAGGGTCGACGCCGGGATGCTGACCTCGGCCGTCCCGATCTGCGTCAGGTTGGCGAAGGTCAGCTCGCCGTCCAGCGTGTGGAGGTTGACGGTCAGGGTCTGCGCGGTGGCCTTCTCGACGCCGAAGGACACCTCCGAGACGTCGAAGTCGCCGTCGATGCCGAAGTCGCTCAGCGTGAACGTCCGGAAGAAGTGGTTCTCCGTGGTTCCCGCCAGGCTGCCGCACGACGCCGAGTTGAGCTCCGCGATCTCCTGCGAGGCCGAGTGGGTGATGTTCGTGGCGTCCGGCCGGACCGGGATGGACTCCGGCGTCACGGTCTTGCCCGTGGTGCCCTCGCCTGCGGCCTGGAGGCGCGAGTCCGAGCTGCCGAACGAACCCCCGAGCTTGGCCGACGGCTTCGTGGACTCGGCCACCGTGGCCTTGCCCTCGGGGTGCTGGATGACGGCGGCGTCTTCCATGCCCAGCATCTCGAACCCACCGCCGGTCCCCGTCATCTCGACGTCGGCCGGCGCGGTGCCCTCGTTCGTCACGGTGAACCGCTTGGACGTGGAGCTGCCCAGCGGCAGGGTGGTGTCGATCGACTCGGTGCTGACCGCGAGCATGCCCGCAGCGAGCGCAGCGTCGAACGTGCTGGTGTCCTCGGGAGCGAGGGTCACCTCTCCGGACTCGGTCTCGTAGTCGGGGGCCGTGACGTCGACCGTGTACTCGCCGGGCAGGGCGATGGCCGTGTAGGTGCCGTCCTCCTTCGATGTGGCGGTGCGGGTGACGCCGTCGGCCACCGCGGTCACCGTCGCACCCTCGACGGGCTCACCGGTGTTGCGGTCGGTGACCGTGCCGTCGAGGTACGAGAGCACGGGCGCCGTGTAGGTGACCGTGAGCCCCTCGGTGACCACAGGGGTGTTGGTCGAGTACTGGAGGCCGACGGTGCCGGACTCGTTCTCGATGCCGATCGTCGCGGAGCTGCCCTTGGCCGTCTCGGTGGCGGTGACCGCGCCGTAGCCGAACAGCACGGTGCCGTCCGCGACGAGCGTGACCGAGAAGTTCAGGCGGTCGGTCGACGGCGAGTACTTGCGCACGTTGCGCCACTCGACGACGAACGCGTCCTCACCGTCGACCGTGGTGGTCCCGGTGTACAGGCCCGACTCGGCGTCGAGACGCAGGTCGTCCCAGAAGGGGTACAGGGCGGCGTTGGGCACCGCGCTGCTCGGGATCGTCCCGTTCGAGTAGGCCGTGCTGCCGGCCAGGAAGTTCAGGTGGCCGTTGGACGTGACGAACGCTGAGTCGTAGCCGACGCCGTAGAAGGGGAAGGCGAACGGGAGGTCGAGCGACGTCTGCACGTCGTCGCCCGTGAGGTCGACCAGGGTGTCGCCCTGGAGGTAGTCACCGGTCGACGTGGCGCAGGAGTAGCCGAAGTCGTCGGTGACCGCGGTGATCTCGACCGGCACGTCCTCCGCGCCGTCGACCACGACGTCGCTCTCGTACGACGACGCGCAGCCGCCCATGGTCACGCTGAGCGGGTAGGTGCCCTCGGGGACGTCGGCGAAGGCGAAGGTGCCGTCCGCGCCGGTGGTGACGTCCTCGAAGTGGCTGCCGAGGCTGACCGGGGCTCCTGCGACCGGGTCGCCCGACCCCGCGTAGGTCACGGTGCCCGTCACGGCGTGCGACGGGGCGGCCTCGAGCGTGATCGGTACGTCGACGGTGCCGTCCTCCGTGACGGTGGCGGCGGCCGGCTCTGAGGCCAGGTAGCCGAAGGCGGACGCGGAGACCGCGTAGTCACCGGTGGCGACGCGCGCGGAGAAGGTGCCGTCCTCGGCGGTGCTGACGGTGCGGTCCCGCTCGCCGTCGACGGTGACGTCCGCCCCGGCGATCGGGGTGCCGTCGGCGTCGGTCACGGTGCCCGCGACGTAGCCGGTGGCGCCGATCGGGGCGGCGTCGATGAGGGCTGCGGCGTCGAGCTTGCCCTCGCCCCAGACGTTGTTGTTCTCGGCGGTGCCACCGCAGGAGGTGTCGTCCGCGTCGACGGCGGTCTCGTCGAGCAGCGCCTGCGTGCCCTCGATGTCACCGACGAGCGCCGGTGCGGCGCCCCAGAGCAGCGCGATGGCGCCCGCGAGGTGCGGGGCCGCCATGGACGTACCGTCCAAGGCCGAGTAGCCGTCACCGGGGACGGACGAGCGCACGTTCACGCCGGGCGCCGCGATGTTGGGCTTGACCATGCCGTCCTGGCCCGGGCCACGCGACGAGAAGTCGGCGATGGCGCCGGACACGCCGAACGCGCCCACCGAGTAGGAGCCGGTGTTGGCGCCGGGGGACGACGTCGTCTGGCACGACGGTCCCGCGTTGCCCGCCGACCACGTACCGAAGATGCCCGAGGCCTCCCAGGCCGCCGTGGTCTCGGTGTACCAGTCGTCGATGGAGCCCGCCGCCCTGGCGCCCCACGAGTTGTTCACGACGTGCGGGCGCATCGAAGGGTCAGCTTCCGTGCCGTCGGTGCGCGTCGGGGCGAGGATCCACTGGCCGGACTCGAGCAGGTCCACGTCGGAGCAGGTGTCACAGCCGTTCGTGGCTATCCACTCCGCGCCGGGGGCGACACCGATCTGGTTGCCCGCACCGTCGTCGCCGACCATCGTGCCGATGGTGTGCGTGCCGTGCCCGTTGTTGTCGAACGGCAGCTCGGCCGAGCCGGAGGTGTCCTGCCAGTTGTAGTCGTTGACCACCGTGCCGTCGGCCTGCATGCCGCGGTAGTGGTCGGCCAGCGCCGGGTGGTCATACTGCACGCCGGTGTCGATGTTCGACACCGTGATGCCCTCACCCGTGTAGCCCATGTCCCAGACCTCGGGGGCGTTGATCGCGTCCAGCCCCCATTCGACGGCCTGCGTCCCCTTGTCACTGACCGGGGTGCGCTTGACCGGCTCGACCAGGTTCAGCTTGACCGTCTCGCTGATCCGCTGGACCTCGCTGCTCTTGGCGAGCTTGTCCGCGAGGGCGAGCGTGCCGTCCTCGACGAGGATCCGGTTGCTGATCCAGTAGCTCTCGTAGTCGGCGTCGACTGCCTTGAGCTCCTTGATGAGGCTCGCCTGGGACGCCTTGGCGGTGCTGGTCAGCGCGTCGTAGACGTACTGACCGCGCTCGTCCCAGCTGCTGATGCCGCGGGCGTCCGTCAGGTCGGCCTCGTCGGCCAGCTCGACCCAGAAGTCGGAGGTCTTGCGCTCGGTCAGCATCTCTCTGGCGAAGTCGGTGAACTTGTCTTCGGGGTCGGCCGCGACGGCCTTCGTTGTTGTCGCTGCCGTTGTCGGGGACGTTCCTGCGAACGCCGCCGGGGCGACGCTCAGCGCTGATGTCGCAACAAGCGCGAGAACCGCTGTAGCGGTTGCCGAGCGTTGTGCGAGAGCAGTTCGACGGTGCATGAACCCTCCATTACCCGGCGCACCCGCGACACCGGATGCGCTTGGACGGACCACGGTTGTGGACCAGCCCTAACCGTCGTTTGCGTACTTCCACCCGACAAGGTCGATTTGCGGTCAGGCAAGGGTCACTTCTCGGTCAACACGCGGCCGGACAACCGGCAAATGCAGATGTCAATAGTTCGCCTTCTTTTTCACCCGCACGGCAAGGAGAATTCACCCTCTACAGCGCAGAGGTGGCGTAAAGATGCCAACTGGGCGGGAATGTGTCATTTCCGGCACACAACGAGAAGGTAACCAAAAATTGACCTCGACGGTACGACCCGGGGGCAGGCTGGCACGCGTTGCCCGGGTCTGACCCGGCACGCACCTGAACGGCCGACCCATGGAGGGTGACGCACGTGACGATCGACCCCGCACCAGGTTCCGCCCCCGGCCTCGTCGTCTGCGTAGGCCTCCCTTCGGACCAGATCATCGAGATCGCTCACCTCCTCCGTGGCCGGGCAACGGTGCTCGCCACCCCCGACGCGGAGGGCGCGCGTGCCGTCCTCGACAACCAGGCCGCGCCCCGACCGGGCGGCACCGCCGTCTGGCGCGGCCTCGGCGCTCCGGCCGAGCGGTACGACAACCCCGGCCCGGGCGACGACCATGCCTACGGCCGGCACCTGCCCGAGCGCCCCGTCGACCGCTCTCCTGAGCCCGACAACCTCACCGAGGCCCCCGCGGCAGCGGCCTCCGCAGGGCCTCGGTCGACGGCACTGTCGTCGATCGCACGCCCTCGATCGTCCGGCCTCCCCGACGCCGGAGCGGGCGGTCGCAGCGGACGGTTCCGGCCGCCGTCGGGCAGCGTGCTGGCGCAGCCCGTGGTGCGCTCGACCGTCTCCACGCCGCCACGGCCGGCGCCCGGGGCGGCCGGTGCCGCGGCTCCGGGCCGCGGCGCCGGCCTGAGGAGCGGTCTCCGCGCCGTCCGTGCCGACACCGGCGCGGTACCTGCTGTCACGGGCGCGGTACCTGCTGTCACGGGGCCGGTCCCGATGATCGCCCCACCCACACAGGAACCGCTCGTGGCCGGGCCGCTGCTCGTGGACCTGGCCGGCCGGGAGGTCACGGCCCTGGGCCGGCGCGTCTATCTGTCGGCGCGGGAGTTCGACCTGCTCGCGACGCTCGCCCTGGAGGCGGGGCGGGTGTGGTCGTTCGCCGAGCTCACGGCACGGGTGTGGCAGCTGCCCTACCTCGGCGACTCCGACCCGGTGACGTCGGCGATCAAGCGCCTGCGCAAACGGCTGGCGCCTGTCCGCGAGGTGGAGGTCGCTTCCGTGCGCGGCGTGGGCTACCGGCTCAAGGTACGGATCTAGGCCTTGTGCGGGCCGGCCCCGGGACGGTACGTCACGCTCCCGTGACGAGCCAGTGGTCACCCCGCGCGCGCCAACCTGTCGTCACGGCGCGGGCGGCCATGAACACGCCCGCGAAGGCGAGCCAGAGCCAGGCCAGCCCCCACGCGCCGTCGGGCGACCAGCGGGAGACGGCGAAGGCGAACGGAAGGTAGACCACCAGCGTCGCCATGCCGGCCCAGGCGAGGTAGCGGCCGTCGCCCGCACCGATCAGGACGCCGTCCAGCACGAAGACCCAGCCCGCCATCGGCATCAGCACGCCGCACACCGCTATACCGAGGGCAATGGCGACACGCACGTCGGGGTCGGACGAGAAGACCGGTGCGATCCACCAGCCGGTCGCCGCCAGCACCGCGCCGATCACGGCGCCCGCCCCGATCCCCCACCGCAGGCAGCGGCGCAGCACCAGGCGGACGTGGCCGACGTCGCCGGCGCCGAGCCCGTGTCCCACCAGTGCCTGCGCCGCGATGGCGAGGGCGTCGAGCGCGAACGCCGCGAGACCCCACAGCGAGCTCACCACCTGGTGGCCGGCGAGAGCGACGGTACCGAGGTCCGTCGCGACGACCACGGTGAGCAGGATCGCTCCGCGCAGGCTCAGGGTCCGGATCACCAGCGGCACACCCGCGCGAGCACCCGACAGGATGCCCGCCCGATGTGGACGCAAGCTCGCGCCGCGGGCGCGGGCTCCGCGCACCACGATCACGCCGAGCACGACCGCCATGAGGAGCTGGGTGACGGCGGTCCCCAGGCCGGAACCCGCGATGCCCATCCCCGCCCCGTACACGAGCGCGAAGTTCAGCCCGATGTTCAGCAGCGCACCGGAGGCCGCGACGACCAGCGGCGTGCGCGTGTCGCGCAGCCCGCGGAGCACACCGGTCGCGGCCTGGACGACGAGCATCCCGGCGAGCCCGGGTGCTGACCACCGCAGGTACGTCACCGCGTGCTGCGCGACCTCGCCGTCGGCACCCAGTGCGGCAACGGTCAGCGGGGCGGCGAGCAGCAGGGTGACGACCAGGGCAGCCCCGATCCCGAGCGCGAGCCAGATCCCGTCGATGCCCGACTGCAGCGCCTCCCGCTCCTTGCCGGCGCCCGTGAGCCGGGCCACCGACGCCGTGGTCGTGTACGCCAGGAAGATGCACAGCCCGACGAGCGTGAGCAGCACGTTGCTCGCGAGCGACAGGCCGGCGAGCTGGGCGGTGCCGAGGTGGCCCACCACCGCACTGTCCACGAGCACGAAGACCGGTTCGGCGATGAGCGCCCCGAGCGCGGGGACCGCGAGCGCGAGGATCTCCCGGTCGATCGACCGCCGAAACGCCGGCGTGTGGCGAGGCTCGCCCAACTTTCTTTCCTCCACAGGCTGGGGGTGACGTCGTTGCAGGTCAGCGGGGATGGTGATGTTTTACACAGGGGTTATCCACAGCTGGGGACAGGGTTGTCCACCCACTGTGCACAGGCCTGGGCCACCTTTCCACATGGATGTGCACAGGCCCGTCCACAGGCCTCGTTGCGCTCGGCTCCGCAGGGGCCTAGCGTCAGCGGAGCCTCCTCGGCGATCCAGCTCGCGGGACCTGTCGCACACGGCACAAAGGCGTGTCGTGGCCGAAGTCCCGAGAGTGTCAGCGGCGAGGAGTAGAACAGATGTAGGACGTCGATCGAGCGCACGCGCAGCGTGCGCCGAGGCGTCATGAGATGAGGAAGGTAGGGGTGCGATGTCGATCGAAGAGCTCGAGTCGAGCTATTCCGGCCGGAGCCCCGGCCTCGACCGCACGCCGCCACAGGACGTCGCCGCCGAGATGAGCGTGCTGGGCGGCATGCTGCTGTCCAAGGACGCGATCGCCGACGTGATCGAGCAGATCCGCGGCAACGACTTCTACCGGCCGGCGCACGAGGCCATCTACGACGCGATCATCGACCTCTACGGCCGGGGCGAGCCCGCCGACGCCATCACCGTGCTCGCCGAGCTGCAGCGCCGCGGCGAGCACGCCCGCGTCGGCGGCGCCCCGTACCTGCACGACCTCATGGCGGGAGTGCCCACCGCCGCGAACGCCGGCTACTACGCCCGGATCGTGCGCGAGCGCGCCATCATGCGCCGCCTCGTGGAGGCGGGCACCCGCATCGTCCAGATGGGCTACGCCACCGACGGCGGCGAGGTCGACGACGTCGTCAACAACGCGCAGGCCGAGGTCTACGCGGTGACCGAACGCCGGGCGTCGGAGGACTACCTGCCGCTGGCCGACATCATCGGGCCGACGTTCGACGAGATCGACGCCGCGCAGGGCCGTGGTGAGGGGCTCACCGGGGTACCGACCGGGTACTCGGACTTCGACCGCCTGACGAACGGCCTGCACGGCGGCCAGATGATCGTCGTGGCGGCCCGACCTGCTGTGGGCAAGGCGTTGGCGCTCGACACTCCGCTTCCGACGCCCGCCGGGTGGACCACCATGGGCGAGGTCGCGGTCGGCGACCTGATCATGGCTGCGGACGGCACCCCCACGCGCGTCGTCGCGGCCACCGAGGTCATGCAGGGGCGCCCCACCTACGAGGTGGAGTTCGACGACGGAACCGTGATCGTGGCTGATGCCCAGCACCAGTGGGCCGTCGGCGCGGCGGTCGACGCTCAGATCCTGACAACCGAGGAGATCGCCGGAAAGCTCAGCGGCGGCGCCGACCTGTCGATCGGGCCAGGGCACGCTGGCGCGCGCCAGGTCTTCGGGTTCGCCTCCGTTCGAGCGATCGAGTCGGTGCCCGTGCGTTGCGTCGAGGTCGAGCACCCGTCGCACCTATACCTGGCGAGCCGGTCGATGGTTCCGACCCACAACTCGGTGCTGGGTATCAACGTCGCTGCCCATGCAGCGATTCATCACAACCAGGCGGCCGTCATCTTCTCCCTGGAGATGAGCCGCAACGAGATCGTCATGCGAATGCTTGCCGCCGAGGCCCGCGTGCCGCTCACCAAGATGCGCAGCGGCAACATGGACGACGGCGACTGGCAGAAGCTCGCCGCGACCATGGGCAAGGTCTCCGACGCGCCACTGTTCGTCGACGACTCGCCGAACATGTCGCTGATGGAGATCCGTGCCAAGTGCCGGCGGCTGAAGCAGAAGCACGACCTCAAGCTGGTTGTCATCGACTACCTCCAGCTGATGTCGTCCGGCAAGCGCGTCGAGTCGCGTCAGCAGGAGGTCTCCGAGTTCTCGCGTTCGCTCAAGCTCCTCGCGAAGGAGCTCGAGGTGCCCGTGATCGCGATCTCGCAGCTGAACCGTGGCGCTGAGCAGCGCAGCGATAAGAAACCTCAGATGTCGGATTTGCGTGAAAGTGGGTCAATTGAGCAAGATGCCGACGTTGTGATCCTGCTGCACCGCGAGGACGCCTACGAGAAGGAGTCGCCGCGCGCCGGTGAGGCGGACTTCATCGTGGCCAAGCACCGTAACGGCCCCACCGACGTGATCACCGTGGCCTTCCAGGGCCACTACCAGCGGTTCGTCGACATGCAGGTGTGACGGCCGCCTTCCGTTGAGATCACCGCGCGACCCGGGCCCGACCGCAATAGCGTCGGAATGTCCGGCGCCCGCCGGGCCCAGCTCAAGGAGGACAGTCGATGGGACTCTTCGGCCGCCGCAGACAGCCCCCCGCCCGCCAGATCGGCGAGGCCCTCGAGGTGCGGCCGCAGACCGAGCACGGGACATCCGCCGGGCACGAGCCGCCCGCCGATCACGGAGCGTCCCGGCTGTGGTCCGACGGCTTCGGCCGCGTCGGTACCCGGTCGCTACAGATCCTCGCGGTCATCGCGGTCGTCGCCGTCTTCGGGTTCGTGGGTACCCGCCTGACCCTCGTCGTGGTCCCGGTCCTCATCGCGCTCGTGCTGGCGGCGGCGATCTCCCCGCTGGTCTCGTTCCTGCGGGACCGTGGTCTGCCGTCGCTGCTCGCGACGTGGATCGCGCTCCTGGCGCTGATCGCACTGCTGTCAGCGATCGTGTGGCTCGTCGTGCTGGCCGTCGTGGATCAGTGGGACGAGCTGCGGACCCAGGCGCTCGATGGCTTCGACTCACTTCAGACCTATATCCAGCACCTGCCCTTCGACACGGAGGAGCAGATCGCGTCGGTGCGCGAGTCCGCCATGGGCCTGCTGCAGTCCGACGCCGTGGGCTCCGGAGCCATCGCGGGCGTCTCCCAGACCGCTGACTTCATCGCCGGCTTCTTCATCATGATCGTCGTCCTGTTCTTCTTCCTGAAGGACGGCCCGGCGATGTGGGAGTTCCTGCTGCGTCCCTTCGAGGGGCACCGGTACGAGCGGGGGCAGCGCGTCGGCGCCGCGACCATCCGTACGCTCGGCGGCTACGTGCGGGGAACCGCGATCGTGGCGATCGTCGACGCGGTCGGCATCGGGATCGGTCTCGCGATCGTGGGGGTGCCGCTCGTCATCCCGCTGTCCGTGCTCGTCTTCCTGCTCGCCTTCATCCCGCTGGTCGGCGCCACCCTGGCCGGCATCCTCGCTGCCCTGGTCACGCTCGTCGCCGTCGGCCCGGTCGAGGCGCTCATCGTCGTCGGGATCGTCGTCGTCGTGAACCAGCTCGAGGGCGACTTCCTCCAGCCGATCGTCATGGGCCGGACGCTACGCCTGCACCCGCTCGTCATCCTGTTCGCCCTGACCGCGGGAACGGTGCTCGTCGGCATCACCGGCGCCGTGCTCGCCGTGCCCGTCGCGGCTTCGATCTGGCGCGCGATCCAGGTGTGGGACGGACCCGACCTGCCGGCGCGGTTCGCCCGCAAGAAGCGCGCCGAGACGGTCTGACGTCGATGCTGCTCAAGCGGCTGCACGCCGCAGGGTTCACCGACGTGGTCTCGGTCGAGCCTGCGACGGGCGGCCTCGCCGCGACGGCGGGGTTCGCGCGCCGCGCTGACGGTACGTCGGTCTTCGTCAAGGCGTTCGCCGAGCCGCCGTCGGACGATGCCTTCGTGGCGGAGGCGGAAGGGCTCGCCACGTTGCGCACGCTCGGCGGCGTCGTGACCCCCGAGGTACTCGCCGCGACCCGCGACCTGCTCGTGCTCACGGTCCTCCGCCCCCGGTCCACCTCCGAGGCCTTCTGGGAGCAGCTCGCACACGCGCTCGCCCGCCTGCACACGAGCACCACCCACTCCCGGTTCGGCTGGCACCGTGACAACTGGCTGGGCCGCCGTCGGCAGGTCAACACCTGGGAGGACGACGGGTTCGAGTTCTTCGCCAGGCACCGGCTGCTGCGGTGGCTCGACGAGCCCCGCGTCCAGGCGACGCTCGACGCAGCGGACCGTTCAGCACTCGAGCGGCTGTGCGCTGTTCTTCCGGAGGTGCTCCCCGAGCGGCCCGCCTGCCTGACGCACGGTGACCTGTGGACACAGAACGTCCTGGCCGCACCCGACGGGCAGCCCGCACTCATCGACCCGGCGATCTCGTACATGTGGGCCGAGGTCGATCTGGCACACCTGTGGACTACCTCGCCGCCGCGCGAGGCGGAGGGCTTCTTCCACCTCTACGCCGAGCTGACCTCCCTCGGTCCCGACTGGCGGGAGCGCATGCCGATCCTCCAGCTGCGCCAGCACCTGGCCGTCATCGCGCAGTTCGAGGACGACTGGGGCGCAGCGGATCAGGTCCGTGCCACCCTCGCTCCGTTCCGGCGGCGGCCGACTCAGAGCCGCGCGAACCGAGCGCGCGCGAAGGAGTAGCCGCCGAAGGCGGCGATCCCCAGCCCGATCACGAGGAGCAGCGCCATGCCGAACGGCTGGTCACGCATGGTGCGCAGCGCCTCGTCGAGCCCGCCGGCCTGCGCCGGGTCTGTCGTCACCGCGGCAGCCACGACCAGCCCGCCGACGACGCCGAGCGCGATCCCCTTGGCGACGTAACCCGCCTGCCCGAGCCGCACCACCACCGGGCGGACGGAGCTGCCGCCCGTCCCTGTCAGGTCATGCAGGAACTTCTTCCGCGCCCCCTTGACGACGTGGTAGGCGCCGACAGCAACGATGATCAGGCCCGCGACGCCCACCAGCCAGATACCACCCGGCATCCTCAGCACACCGGCGGTCATGCTCTCCTCGCTGCTGCCTGACCCACCGGTACCCTGCGCGTTCCGGACGCCGGTCGCCGCCAGCACTCCGTAGAGCACGCTCTTGGCGATGCTCTTGGCCCGGGCCGCCGCCTGGTGCTTCGTGTTCGGCACTCCGACGAAGGCAGTTGCGAGCTGCCACACCGCGAGCGCGGCGAACCCGACGGCGACCGCCCAGAGGACGATGTCGCCGCCCGGCATCTGGGCGAGCATGCGGAAGGCACCGGACCCGTCGGCCTGGCCGGCGGGCCGGCCCAAGGCGAGCTGGACCGCCAGCCAGCCGACCAGGAGGTGCAGCACTCCCGAGGCGACGTAGCCCCCGCGAGCCAGGCTGCGCACCGCATCACTGTTCTGGGCCCGCCGGACGGCATCGGGGGCATCCGGAAAGGATTTCTCGGACACGTTGGCACCTCCGTCAGGCCGCGTGGATCGCGACGGAGTACACATTCGCGTATTTCAGCGCATTCCGCACCCCTGGGTCGGGCCGGCCGCCGACGGGGCGGTGCGCGACGCGGCGTCGTCAGCCCGTGGGCTGGTTCCCGCCCGCGTAGCTCATCGTGCCCCCGCACGCCGCCACGGTCTCGCCGTCTGCGATCAACCGTACGTCGAGCATCAGGTCCGTCCCGAGACGCTCCGCGACCTCGTCGGATTCAGTCATCTCGACCTCCGCGCCGTGACTGTCCCCGTCGGGCGAGATGCTTCGCGTGTGCGTGGCGTTGTCGTCATCCACCGGGTCGGCGACCCCGCCCGTGCCGATGTTCCAGGACCGGGAGACCACAGGACCGCCGCTCTCCGAGCGCGACCAGGCGTCGAGCTCGACCCGGTAGTCGACGTTGCGCACCGACGGATCGCTCGTCCAGGAGAGCGTCGCGCCAGGGAGCGCCGTCCGGGTCTCCCGGACCGTCCACAGCCGGCGGTCCCGCGTGAACTCCACGGACCCACCGAGCGAGACGTCCCCGGTCGTCAGGAGAGGCCCGTGGCGCTCCTGCCGGCACGAGATCACGTCGTCCACCGGCAAGGAGCCGGCGCTGCCGATCGGCACACACCCGTACCCGAGCCCGAGGACGCAGAGGGCCAGCGCCGTCGAGTACGCCATGATCCGGGGGCGCCGGGAGAGCTCAGGGAGCGCTCGCACCACGATGGTGTGCGCGATCCCGTCGGCAAAGGTCTGCCGTTGCTGGTGCCAGAGCGGACGCAGGTATCCGATCAGCAGGATCGCGTCGAGGACGTGCAGGACCCACCGAGCCCCCGTTCTCCACAGCCCGGCCGACTCTGTTCGCCCGGCCGGGTCGTCCCGGACCACGCGGATACCCACCACCAGCTTGCCGGGGGTCCACCCGGTCGTGGCCTGCAGCACCAGCAGGATCACCAGCGCGCCGATCGGCACCAAGATCTTCCAGTCGGTGAGCGATCCCTGCTCACTGTGCGCGTCGAGCCATAGCCCTGGCGTGAGCGTGGGCTGAGCGATCCCCGCCCCCAGGGCCAGCCACGTGACCCCGGCCAGGATCGCGTTGTCGAGCATCGCCGCGATGACGCGTTCTCCCCACGTCGCGTACGCGGGTGTGGTCACCGGGCCGGTCCCGACGTGGGCGGCCACTGAGCGGCGCCCAGCTCGCGGGAGATGTTGCGGGCGGTCTCGCGAAGATCGTTGAGCATCGTCGGGGCCGGGGGAAACTCGGTGGTCGGCATGACCACGGCTACGGCCGCGACGACCGCACCGGAATGGTCGACCACCGGCGCCGCGGCGGAGGACTCCCCCAGGATCGCCTCGTTCTTCTCCGTCGCAAGGGCCTCGTCGACGACCTTCTCGAGGTCGGCACGAAACACTCCTGGATCGGTGATGGTGTCGCCGGTCAGGCTGCGCAGGCTGAGCGACGCTGCCTGCTCGTGCGGCTGGTAGGCGAGCAGGACCTTCCCCATGGCCGAGGCGTGCGCGGGGATCGCCAGGCCGGTCTCGGGCATCTGCTCGCTCCCGTCGGGCCGGCTGTCATGGTGAATGATGACGACCTCGTCCAGCAGCCGTACCCCCAGGCGCACCGCCAGGCCGGTGCGCCGCGCGAGCTCATGGGTCCACCGCATCCCGCGGGCGCGCACGTCCAGGGTGTCCAGGTAGACGTTGCTCAGCTTCAGCAACGCGGGCCCGAGCATGTACCTGTTGCCTCCGGGCTCCTTGGCGACCAGACCGTGCTGCTGGAGCGACTTGACGATGCCGTGCACCGTCGACGGCGGCAGGGAGAGCGCGGTCGACAGCTCGGAGATCCCCAGTCGGCGCGCCCCCTGCAACGACGACAGGACCTTGGCGGCGCGGTCGATGGCCTGAATCACGGGTCTGTCCCTCCTCGGATTCCACCTCTGCGTGAGGAGCCCTGTGGGCCAACCGTACACAGGACCCTTGACACCCTCCCGCGACAGCGGAGAGGCTTCGGCATCACCGAATGAGGTTCCGACGGCGGAGCCTGTGCCGACGCAGCCGGTCGCACCCACGGGCCGGGGCAATCACCGTATGGCACGCTCCGTACAGGGACTGGCGCGCACGGTGTCACCGATCCGGTGCCACCCATCCGGAGCTTCACGGGAGGACAGAGCATGGCCACCGCAGTGACCAACGAGGTGATCATCGACTGGTTGGCCCGGTTTCACGACATCGTCGCCAAGCAGCGCGCCTACCTGACCGAGCTCGACTCGGCGATCGGGGACGCGGACCACGGCGTGAACATGGACCGTGGCCTGGCACAGGTGGTGGCGATGCTGGACGAGCCGGCCGACGGGTCCGGCGTCTCGACCGGCGCGCTCCTGCAGCACATCGGCAACGGCCTGCTCACCTCGCTCGGTGGGGCCGCCGGGCCCCTGTACAGCGCCTTGTTCCTGGGAGCGGGGGCCGCCGCCGGCGAGCGCACCCAGCTCGATGCCGGCGACCTGGCCGGCAGCCTGCGAGCGGGGCTGGCCGAGCTGGTGCGGCGGGGCAGCGCCGAGAGCGGCGACAAGACGATGTTCGACGCGCTCGACCCCGCGGTCCAGGCCCTGCAGCAGGCGGCCGACGACGGCGCGGGGCTCGGCCCGGCGACGGCGGCTGCCGCGGCGGCGGCCGTCGCGGGACGCGAGGCGACCGCACCGATGCTCGCCCGCAAGGGCCGGGCCAGCTACCTGGGTGAGCGGTCGGTCGGCCACGTGGATCCCGGGGCCGCATCGGCGACGATGCTGGTCGTCGCCCTCGCCGAGGCCGCCGCACAGGGATAGGCCGCCGCCTCGGCCAGGTCGAGGCTCGACCACGGTCGCCAACGCAGGCGCGACGCATCTTGACAACATCTCTCTGTCGGGACAGCATTCGATAATGTCGAATGCACTTCGGTAAAACCGAAGACAGCCGCACCACGGTTCAAGGGAGAGCAGCATGTCAACGCCTGCACGCCGCCAGTTCATCAACGCGCCGGACGACGTCATCGACGAGGCCCTCGAGGGCCTCGTGCTGGCCAATCCGCACCTGCTGAGGCTCGACCCCGCCGAGCGTCTCGTCTCGCGGGCCGAACCCGCGTCGAAGAAGGTGGGGCTGCTGTCCGGGGGCGGCTCCGGACATGAGCCGCTGCACGCCGGACTCGTCGGGACCGGGATGCTCGACGTCGCCGTGGCCGGCGCGGTGTTCGCCAGCCCGACCGCCAGCCAGGTCCGCGCCGGGACACTCCTGGCCGACAGCGGTGCCGGTGTGCTGCACATCGTGAAGAACTACACCGGTGACGTGCTCAACTTCCAGATCGCAGCCGAGCTCGCCGAGGACGACGTCGTCGTCGAGTCGGTGCTCGTCGACGACGACCTCGCCACGACCAGCACGAACGGTGGACCCGGTCGGCGCGGGACCGCGGCGACCGTGGTGGTCGAGAAGGTCTGTGGCGCCCTCGCGGAGGCCGGTGCCGACCTGTCGACGGTCGCCGCGCGCGGCCGAGACGTGGTGGCCCGTTCCCGCAGCCTCGCCATCGCGCTGGACGCCTGCGCCCACCCTGGCCAGTCCCAGCCCGCCTTCGAGCTGCCCGACGACCTGGTCGAGTTCGGGGTCGGCATCCACGGCGAGCGCGGCACTGGCCGCATCCCGTTCGCGTCGGCCGACGAGCTGGTCGAACAGCTCGTCGACCCCCTCGTCCAGGACCTGTCGCTGGGCAGCGGGGACGGCGTGATCGCCGTGATCAACGGGCTGGGCAGCACCTACCCGCTCGAGCTGGCGATCATCACCCGGCAGGTCCACCGGCTCCTGGCCGCCCGTGGCATCACGGTGGCCCGCACGCTGACCGGCTCGTACGTGACGTCACTGGACATGCACGGCGCCTCGGTCACCCTCACGGTCGCCGACGACGATCTCGTCCGCGCCTGGGACGCGCCGGTCCGGACGCCGTCCCTCACCTGGTGACCCGCACGCAGCACCCCACACCGAGCACCGACACCGAGCACAGGAGACAGACATGACCGACCACATCGACGGCGCCCTCGCCCTGAGCTGGATGAACAGGTTCACCGAGGACTTCCACGACGCCCAGCAGGCGCTCACGGACCTCGACCGCCAGGCCGGTGACGGCGACTTCGGGACGAACCTCGCCTCGGCGCTGCGCAAGGTCGTCGCCGAGCTGCCCACCGCCGAGGACGCGACCTTCGCGTCGGTGTTCACCGCTACCGCCAACGGGTTCCTCGCCACCGGCGGCACGAGCGGTCCCCTGTTCGGCATGTGGTTCCGCGCGATCTCGCGGTCGACCGCCCCCGAGGGCACGGGCACCGACCTGCTCGCCCAGGGCGTGGCGGCCGGGCTGGCCAAGGTCCAGCAGCTCGGTGGCGCCTCGGTGGGGGACAACACGATGATCGACGCGCTCGCCCCGGCCTCGCAGTCGTTGCTCGACGCGTCCACCAACGGCCTGACGGTCGACAAGGCGCTCACGTCGGCCGCGGAGGCGGCACGCGCGGGCGCCGCCTCGACGGCCGAGCTCCTGGCGGCGCGCGGCCGCGCCAGCTACGTCGGCGAGCTGGCGCGCGGCGTCGAGGACCCCGGTGCGGTCACCGTGGCCATGTTCTTCGAGGCGGGCGCGGCGGTCGTCAGCGGCTGAGCCCGGCCAGGCCGGCCAGCAGCTCGGCGGCCGGGCGCGGCCGCACCAGCCACAGCAGGTGGCTGGACGTCAGGGTGTGCACGTCGTAGGGGTTGCCGGGAGTGAGCGCATCGCCCTCGCGGATCATCCGGTCCTGCATGGCCGGCGGGATGCTCGTGTCCGCGCTGAGCCGTACGTAGGCCTTGGGGATCGTGCCCCACGTCGCAGCCTGCGCCCGGTCGGCCGACGTACCCACGTCCAGGCTCTCGTCGGGCTGGAACGTGTTGAGGAACGTGAGGAACTCGTCGTCGGTCCCGTCGGCGAGGAACGCCTCCTTGAAGTCCGCGAGCACGGCCGGGTCCGCCGTACGGAAGTTGGACCGCAGCAGGCCGACGGCGGCCGGGTCGGCGACCATCGCGCCCGCGAGCGCCATGGGGTCGACGGAGGCCATCTCGGGTTCTGCGTAGTAGTCGCCCACGTCGAGGTCGACGGGTGCCCAGGCGGAGACGTAGACGATCCGGTCGACCAGGTCGGGGCGGGCGTTGCCGACGGCGGTGATGGTGGCACCACCTCGGCTATGGGCGACGAGGATCACGGGCCCGTGCTGCTTGGCGCGCTCGAGTGCCTCGATGACGCGGGCCGCGTTGTCCGCCAGGGTGACGCCCTTGATGCTGCCGGGCGTCGTCGCGAGGCCGCCCAGGTCCTGCGGGGCCTGGTACGCGGCGGGGTAGGTCGCCTCGAACCCGTGCCCGGGCAGGTCGACGGCGGCGGAGCGGTGGCCCAGCAGCGCCAGCTCGGCCTGGAGCGGCGCGAACGAGAACGAGTTGGCGAAGGCGCCGTGGACCAGTACGAACGTGGGTGACATGGCGTCAGACGCTAGTGCATCGCGTGCGGGTCAGGCCCCCATGGCCTTGCGTCGCTGGTAGTGCCGGGCGGCGCGGGCACGGTTGCCGCAGCCGGGAGAGCACCATTCGCGGCGGTTGTGGTCCTTGGCGAAGTAGAGGACGCACCGGGGCGCGAGGCAGGCGCGGAGCTGGGCGCGCTCGTCGCCGGTGAGCAGGGTGATGAACTCGGCCGCGAGCAGTGCGGCGATCCCGGCGCCTGCGGGCCGTGCGACGTGCAGGGTGCGCTCGGGTGCACCGTCGGCCGACCACTCGAGGGCCGGCCACGGCGGTGCGGCTGCGGCGATGTCGTTAAGGGTCGCGCGAGCCGTGTCTCTGTCGGGGATGGCGGACGCGGCGACGGGCCGAGGGTCCTGGGTGGCGTCTGCCGCCAGTCGGCGTAGCGCGTCGCGCAGGCGGCGCAGGTCGACGGCTGTCGTCCCGAGGTCGGCCGGCCGGTCGGCGGCGAGCCAGGCGGCGGCGCTCGGTGCCGCTTCCGTGAGGCGCGGGCCGATCGCGTGCAGCCAGGCCTGTGCCTCGCTGTCCGTGCCGAGTGCGTCGTGGACGCCGTCGCCGTCGGCCCAGATCGTGTTCATCAGTTCCACGGACAGCGGCTCACCGAGCAGTGGCGCTCGAGTCGGCTCTGCGGTGGTCGTCATGCCCCCAGCCTACCGCACCTAACGGATAGGGCCGATCCCAACCGTTGACAGGCACGCTACGGCCGTGCATGATTCTCTCACGGTTAGCAAACCTGCTAACCGTTATAACTTGAGAGGACACCTCGATGTCGAAGCTGCCCCAGATCGATCCCGCCACCGCGACCGGCGCCGCCGCCGAACTCCTGGCACAGGTGCAGAAGTCGCTCGGCGTGACGCCGAACATGACCAAGGTGATGGCGAACAGCCCCGCGCTGCTCAAGGGCTACCTCGCCCTGTCGGGGGCCCTGGGTGGCGGTGTGCTCCCCGCGGCGGTGCGCGAGCGCCTCGCCGTGGCGACCGCCGAGGCCAACGGCTGCGAGTACTGCCTGTCGGCCCACACCTACATCGGCGCCAACATCGCTCACGTCGACGCCGACGAGCTGGAGCTGGCCCGGTCGGCGGAGTCGAACGACCCGCACGCCGCGGCTCTCCTGGCCCTGTCCAACGCTGTCCTTGCCACCAAGGGTGCCGTCGACGACGCAGACCTCGAGGCCGCCCGCCAGGCCGGTGTCACCGATGCCGAGATCGGCGAGGTGGTCGGTCACATCGCGCTCAACGTGCTGACCAACTACTTCAACATCCTCAGCCAGGTCGACAACGACTGGCCGGTCGTCACTCCGCGCGTGACTGTCTGACCCTGTTCCACCAACCGATCCAGCCCATCGAGGAGACTGACCGATGACCGAGTCCAGGCCACCGTTCCCGCCCTTCGACCTCGACAGCGCGCTCGCCAAGGTGCAGGCCGCGGAGGACGCGTGGAACACCCGCGACCCGCACCGCGTGAGCCTCTCCTACACATCCGACTCGGTGTGGCGCAACCGCGACACCTTTGTCACCGGCCGCGAGGCCATCGTGGAGCTGCTCACCGCGAAGTGGGAGCGCGAACAGGACTACGCACTGCGCAAGAGCCTGTGGGCCTTCGGTGAGAACCGCATCGCCGTCCGCTTCCAGTACGAGTGGCACGACCAGGCCGGGCAGTGGTTCCGCAGCTACGGCAACGAGCTGTGGGAGTTCGCCGCGTCCGGGCTGATGCGCCGCCGCGAGGCAAGCATCAACGACACCACCATCACGGAGACGGACCGCCGCTGGTTCGGACCACGCCCCGAGCACGAGCGAGGCGTGAACTTCTGGTCGGACGAGGACATCCCTCTCCAGTAGTCACGTCCAGTCATCACGGCGGCCAGGATGCGGGGCGAGGCGTGCGCCCGAAAGCAGACTCGCGGGGGTGTGTTGCTGTGCGTGGACATTGTCTACGCACAGCAACACCCCCCGCGAGGTAGACGTTCCCCAGAGCGCGTGCCAGCGGCAGTCACGTCATCACTGGCCCACGCGGCCGTCGATCCGTTCGCGCAGGATGTCCGCGTGCCCGCAGTGGCGCGCGTACTCGACGATCTGCCCGACGAGGGCGTCGCGAAGCTGCAGGTCCCCGCCCTCCGGCCCGAAGTCGGACGTGCCGGTGTTCCACTTTCCGAGGTCGGGCTCGCCGTGGAGGTACCGGTCAGTGGCCTCCATCTCGGCGTGCCACTGCCGCCAGGCGTCCTCGACGACCGCCGGGTCGGCGACGGCGCCGTTCCACTGCGCGTCGCGGTCCTCCTCGGGGCGGTACAGGTCCGGGGCGTCCTCGCCCGCCATGACGCGGCGCAGGTGCCGTTCGCCGTCGGCGAGGTGCCGCACCAGGCCGAGCAGGGACATGGTGGACGGCGGTGCCGACCGGCGGGCGAGCTGCTCGGCGTCGAGCCCTCCGCACTTCAGCTCCAGGGTGAGCCGGTAGTACCGGAGGTAGTCGAGCAGCAGGCCGCGCTCGTCGTCGGGCGGGACCTCGGTCTCGCGTGGGTCGTCGTCGGGGTCGGTCCACATGTCGGGAAAGACTGTGGACTGTGTCCAGCGCGTCGTCAGGGTTTCTTCGGCCTGCTCCTGTGGGTCCATACGAACATCGTGACCCCGTGCCGGAGCCGACCGCCACGGAAAATCGGCCCCGCGCTGCCGCTCAGCCCTGGTAGTGGAACGCGTCCCAGGCGCCGAGCAGGTACTGGATGCCGAGCGCGCGGTCGTAGAGGCCGTAACCGGGGCGGGGTTTGTTGGTGGTGTTCTCGTCCCAGAGGTGCCTGCCGTGGTCGGGCCGGATGTAGCCCTGGTAGCCGGCCTCGGCATAGGCCTTCATGATCCCGGTGGTGTCGACGCTGCCCTCGGACGCGCGGTGCGCCACCTCGGTGAAGTCGCCGTTGTCGAAGTGCTTGATGTTGCGCACGTGCGAGAAGTGGATGCGGTCCATGAAGGTGCGCACGGCGTCGACGGCGTCGTGCTCGGGGTTGGCGGAGAAGCTGCCGAGGCACAGCGTGAGGCCGTGGTGCGGGCTCGGGTGCAGGTCGAGCACGCGCGCCAGGCCCTCCTTGCCCGAGACGACGCGCGGCCAGCCGAAGACGTCGAACGGCGGGTCGTCGGGGTGCACGCCCAGCTTGACGTCGTACTCCTCGCACGTCGGGATCACGGCGTCGAGGAAGTACTTGTAGTTCGCGTACATGTCGTCGTGGGTGACGCCCACGTAGGCCTCGTTGAGCTCATGGAAGCTGGCGAGCCGCTCCGGCTCCCAGCCGGGCAGGGTGAGCCCGTGCGTGTTCGCCTCCATGTCGGCGATCAGGCTCTCGGGCGACATCTTGTCGACGACTGCCTTCTCGTAGTACAGCGCGGTCGAGCCGTCGGGCAGCGGGTGCCACAGGTCCGTGCGCAGCCAGTCGAAGACGGGCATGAAGTTGTAGCAGACGACCTTCACGCCGGCCCGGCCGAGCCGCTCGATCGTCGTGATGTAGTTCGCGATCGCCTCGTCCCGGCTCATCCCGAGGACGGTCCGGCCGAGCTTGATCGACTCGTGCACGTTGACCGACTCGACGACCTCCGCGTCGAAGGTCCGTGTCACGCCCTTGGCGTGTGCATCGGAGGACAGGCCGGTGATCCGCGCGACCTCCGCGTCGATCTCCGCCTGCTCCCAGACCTCACCGGCCTGCTTGTGGTGCAGGCCCCACACGATGGTCTCCACGCCAGGGATCTGGCGCACCTGGTCCAGGGTCACGGTGTCGTTGCCGTCGCCGTACCAGCGGAAGCCCATCTTCACGGTGTACTCCTCGTCGTCGTCCTCGTATGGCCAATCTTGTATGACCGTCCTTGTATACATCATGCCCGCCCCGGCGACCGGGGCGGGCACGTGTTCACAGGGTGGTGAACCGGAGGCGCATCCGGACGGGTGCGGCGTGCAGCTGGGCGTTCGGCAGGACACCGGGTCCGCACGCAGCGCTTCCGACACCGTGCTGGGCGGCGTCGAGGTGCAGCCACAGCCTGCCGTCCGGTTCGAGCTCGTGCGGGTGGGCCGCGCGGTCCAGCGCCTCGTCGGGCCACGGGCGCAGCGACAGCTCGATCCCGAGCTGCGACCGGGCGCCGACCGCCACCTCGTCGGCGTCGATCCGCAGGCCGGAGCCGTCGGCGAAGGACAGCGCGGCGCTCGTGACCCCGCGTCGTGCGCCGTTCTCCTGCGGGTGGGTGTACCGGGTCTGCCAGTCGGCGACGGTGTGCCGCCACGCGCCCCCGAGGGCCGCGCGCCTCGAGTCCGCGTACGACTCGTCCGGCCCGAGGCCCGTCCAGCGGACGCCGGTCTCCCCCGCCCGTGTCTCGTCGAGCGCGAGCAGCAGCCCGAGGCGCGCGACGCTCTCGGGCCAGCGGGCTTCCGGCCGGATGTCGACGAGGAGGTCCACGGCGTCCGGTGCGTCGGTGACCGGCTGCCAGCGGTACGTCGTGGCGAATCCCGCCCGGGTCGCCGGTCCGGCGGTCCGGGCCTCGATCGCGAGCGCGCCGTCGGCCGTGACGGCCACGCCGCCCTTGCGCTCGGCGAGCAGGTGCAGGCCGACGCCGCGCCACTTCTCCGCGTCGGCCGGCCCGCGCCACTTCGCCGGACGGCGGTCGTTGTCGGTCGGCGCCCGCCAGGCATCGACCCGGAGGGCGTGCACCGCGCGGCCGCCGAGCGAGCGCAGGCCACCCCGGCCGTCGAACACCGCCGGACCGGCACGGAACCCGCCGTCGGCCTCCGTGGTGACCCGGCCGGTCGGAGCCGGGAGCTCCGCCGGCCCGACCAGGAGCAGCTGGCCCGCACCAAGCTCGAACCCCGGCTCGAGCCACGCCTCCTCGAGCGCCTCGGCCTTCTGCTGGACGGCGCGCACCGTCCACCAGACCGGCGCTTCCCCTGGCTCCAGCGACGGCAGGCCGGACGGCGGCCGCACCACCGACTCGGCGCCCGCGTCGAGGACCAGGTCGAGGGTGCCCGTGGCCAGCTCCTCCTCACCACGGTGCAGCGTCCAGCGGAGCTCGGCGTGGCTCGTGTCCCGGAACGAGTAGCGGTTGCGGACCAGCAGCGAACCGTCGGGCCGGGCGTCGATGCGGATCGGCGCGAACACCGCCGCCGTCTCGAGCAGCCCGGGTGACAGCGTGCGGTCGGGCAGGAGCAGGCCGTCCGCGATGAACGTCCCGTCGTGGAACTTCTCGCCGAAGTCGCCGCCGTACGCCGAGAACAGGTTCCCGTCGGCGTCGGTACGGCTCAGCCCGTGGTCGATCCACTCCCAGATGAAGCCGCCGAGCAGGCGCGCGTGGCGGTCGAAGGCCGCGTCGTAGTCGGCCAGCCCGCCCGGGCCGTTGCCCATCGCGTGCGCGTACTCGCACAGGACGAACGGCATGGCCCGACGGCGGGCATCGGCCTCGGCGCGCTCGAGCGGCGGCTCGGTGCCCTGCCCGATCAGCTCGACCTCCTCGCTGTCGGCGTACATCCGCGAGTACACGTCCACGTGGTCGCTCGAGAAGTCGCCCTCGTAGTGGACGGGCCGGCTCGGGTCGAGCGCCCGGACGGCGTCGACCATCGCCGGGATGTTGCACCCGCCGCCCGCCTCGTTGCCCAGCGACCACATGACGATGCTCGCGTGGTGCGCGTCGCGACGTACCGTCCGGGTGACGCGGTCGACCAGCACATCGGTCCAGCCCGGGTCGTCGACCGGGTTGCCAGCCCAGCCCTCGTCGAGGAAGCCGTGCGTCTCCAGGTCGTTCTCGTCGACCACGTAGAGGCCGTACCGGTCGCACAGGTCGAGGAAGTGCGGGTGCGGCGGGTAGTGGCTCGTGCGGACGGCGTTGATGTGGTGCCGCTTCATGAGCAGCACGTCCTCGAGCATCAGCTCCGGCGTCACGGCACGCCCGCGCAGCGGGTCGAACTCGTGCCGGTTGACGCCGCGGAGCTTGATCGGCCGGCCGTTGACGAGGAACACGCCGTCCTCGATCGAGACGGTCCGGAACCCGACGGCGAGCGTCACCGTCTCGGTGTCGGTAGCGACGACGACGTCGTAGAGCCGCGGACGCTCGGCGCTCCAGGGCTCGACGGGAACCCGCACCGGCTCGCCTGCCGCTGTCTCGATGCCGAGATCCGGCACCGTCACCCTTGCCGCGACCGGGCCTGGCGTGCCCACGACTGTCGCAGCGTCCACCCGCAGCGTGCCGACGCCGGTCGTGTGGTCGTAGCCGGCGTGCACGCGGACGTCGTCGAGCGCGCCGTCCGGCCGGTGCTCCAGCGTGACGCTGCGGAAGATGCCGGAGAGCCACCACTGGTCCTGGTCCTCGACGTACGACATGGCCGACCACTTGGTGACGCGGACGGCGAGGAGGTGCTCGCCCCCCGCGCGCAGCCGGTCGGTCAGGTCCACCTCGGTGGGCAGGCGGGAGCCGTGCGACGTGGCGAGCAGCTCGCCGTCGAGCGCCACCTGGAACCAGGAGTCCACGCCCTCGAAGCGCAGCAGGGTACGGCCGTTCTCCGGCCAGTCGGCCGGCAGCCGGAACGTCGTGCGGTACTCGCCCGTCGGGTTGTCGTCGGGCACGTGCGGCGGGTCGACAGGGAACGGGTAGAGCACGTTGTTGTACCCGGGCACGCCGTAGGGCCAGGCGTACGGGGCCTCGGCGAGCTGCCAGTGTCCGGGAACCGTCAGCCGGTCCCAGTCGTCACCCCGCTCGGCGCGGTCCACTCCCGTGTCGGGGTGCGGGAACAGCCGGAACCGCCACTCGCCGTCGAGCGACATGACGGAGGCGCTCGAGGCACCGGTCGGCGCACGGAACCGCGGCGCGACGACGCCGTCCGGCGTGACGACGGATTCGTGGGTGTTGGTCATGACTCCTCCAGGCGGCGGGAGCGGGTTAGGCAATGGACCGGCAAAAGTGCCGGTCGAGACGCTACATCGAATCGTTCCGCAGGACGGCATCAAACGCCCTGCCCAGCGGTGTGCATCGCGGACGGATCCCCGCCAGGAAGTGGTGCCAGGACAGGGGTTGCCCCTGAACAGGTTGGGGTTCACGCTGTAGGTGTTGGCTTCCTGCACCGGGGTGATAGCACCTCCGTCGCGGGAAGTTTCGCATTTTGCCATCCCGGCGACCGCCGGCAACGAGGAGACCCACCACAGACCCTTTGTACGACCCGAAGAGGTGCGGCATGGACATGACCCCGTTCGAGCAGTCCGAATCCAGCGTCCGCGGCTACAGCCGCGCTTATCCGACCGTGTTCGCCTCGGCGTCCAACGCACGGCAGACGGCCGAGGACGGCACGTCCTACATCGACTTCTTCGCCGGGGCAGGGGTGCTGAACTTCGGGCACAACGATCCGCGGATGAAGGCGGCGATGATCGCCTTCCTCGAGAACGACGGCGTGGCCCACAGCCTCGACACCTACACGACCACGAAGCGCGACTTCATCGAGAAGTTCCGGGACGTGGTCCTGCGGCCGCGGGGCATGGACCACCGCATGCAGTTCACGGGGCCGACCGGCACCAACGCCGTGGAAGCCGCCCTCAAGCTGGCCCGGCTGACCACGGGACGACGCGAGGTCGTCGCCTTCAGCAACGGGTTCCACGGCATGACCCTGGGGGCGCTGGCCGCCACGGCCAACGACGCGTTCCGCAAGTGGGCGGGCGTGCCGCTGAACGACGTCGTGCGCCTGCCGTTCGAGACGTCGCCCGGCGGTGACACTGCTGTCGCCGACTACGGGGCCGCACTGCGCAACGCGTCCAGCGGTCTGACGCCGCCTGCCGCGTTCCTGGTCGAGGTGGTACAGGCGGAGGGCGGCGTCAACCTCGCCACCGCCGAGTGGCTGCACCAGGTCCAGGACCTGGCCCGCGAGGTCGGTGCGCTGTTCATCATCGATGACATCCAGGCCGGCTGCGGCCGGACCGGCAGCTACTTCTCGTTCGACGGCATGGGGCTCGACCCCGACATCATCACCCTGGCCAAGGGCCTCGGCGGCTTCGGCACCCCGATCGCGATGAACCTGAACAAGCCGTCGGTCGACGACAACTGGTCGCCCGGCGCGCACACCGGCACGTTCCGCGGCCAGGGTCTCTCGTTCGTCGCGGGCACGGTGGCGCTGGACTACTTCACCGACGACACGCTGATGAACGAGGTGGAGGCCAAGGGCGCCGTCATGCGGGACCGCCTCGAGGCCATCGCCGCAGCCCACCCGGAGCAGGACTGGGAGGTGCGCGGTCGCGGCATGATGCAGGCCCTGGACACCGGCGACGGCGCCTTCGCCAAGCGGGTCCAGCAGGCGGCCTTCGAGACGGGCCTGCTCATCGGCCCGTGTGGGACGGGCGGTCAGGTGATCAAGCTGATCCCGCCCCTGACCATCCCCGACGAGGACCTCGCAGAGGGCCTGGACATCCTCGACAAGGCGATCACGACGTCGGCGGGGGTGGCGTGATGCGCGCGCGTGACGACATGACCTTCCCACCGGAGGAGTACGAGCGCCGGCTGCACGACCTGCGGGAACGGATGGCCAAGCGCCGGCTCGACGCCGTGGTCATCACCGACCCGGAGAACCTGATGTACCTGACCGACTACCAGACGACCGGGTACTCGTTCTTCCAGGCGCTGGTGGTTCCGCTCGACGGCGAGCCCCTCATGATCACCCGGGCCATGGAGGAGTCCAACGTCATCGAGCGCACCTGGGTCGAGCACACCCGGCCGTACCCCGACACGGGTGACGCCATCCAGGAGCTCGTGCTGGCGCTGAACCAGTCCGGGCTCGGGCACAAGCGGGTCGGCTACGAACGGAACAGCTACTTCTTCCCCGCCTACCAGCAGGACCGGATCCACACCTCGTTCCAGCACGGCGTGCTCCTGGACTGCTTCGGCATCGTCGAGGCAGGGCGGCTCCGCAAGTCCGACGTCGAGATCGACGTGATGCGCAAGGCCGCGCGCGCCACCGAGGCGGGCATGGCAGCGGGCCTCGCCGCCGCTCTCCCCGGCGCCACCGAGAACGACGTGGCGGCCGCCATCTCGTCCGCCATGTTCCGCGCGGGCGGCGAGTTCCCGTCGGTGATGCCGTACGTGGCGTCCGGGCCCCGGTCGATGATCGGGCACGCGACGTGGGAGGGGCGCGTCATCCAGCCGAACGACCACGTGCTCCTCGAGATCGGCGGCTGCTACCGCAGGTACCACACGGCGATGATGCGCACCGCCGTCACCGGTGAGCTGTCGGACTCGATGTACCGGTCGCAGGAACGGATGAAGGCGGCGCTGGCGGAGCTGAAGAGCCTGATGGGCCCCGGCATGACCGTGTCGGACGCCGACTCGATAGTGCGGCGCATCATCTCGGACAACGACGTCGGCGCCCGGCTGGTGACCCGGTCCGGGTACTCGATAGGGATCGCCTTCCCGCCGTCCTGGGACGAGGGGTACATCCTGTCGCTGAACCCCGGCGACTTCTCGGTGCTCGAACCGGGCATGACCTTCCACGTGATCCCGTGGATGTGGGGGGTCGACGGCACCAAGACCGTCGGGATCTCCGACACCATCCGCATCACCGACGACGGGTGCGAGTCGTTCTTCAGCCTGGACGAGGACTTCGTCGTGCACGCCACCGACGCGGCGACACTGACGTCGGTGGCCGACCTCGAACCCGACACCGTCGTCGGAGCGCCCGCCGCGGCCGTGACCGCCACCGCCGTCGAAGCCGCCGCAGGAACAGCCGTAGGAACAGGAGAACGATGAGCTTCCTCACCGCTACCGACCCCACCTCCGGTGCCGTCGTCCGCCGTGTTCCCGCCGCGACACCGGAACAGATCACGGCCACCATCGACCGTGCCCAGGACGCCTTCGAGAGCTGGCGTACGACGTCGTTCGAGGAGCGCGCCGACGTCCTGCGTGCGGTGGCCGCGTACATGCACGAGAACGTGGACAAGCTCGGCATGGTGATGACAGAGGAGATGGGCAAGCCCATGTCCGAGTCGCGGGGCGAGGTCAACAAGGCGGCGTGGGCCGCCGAGTACTACGCCGAGCACGCGGAGGCGCACCTGGCGCCCGAGGTCCTCGAGTCGGACGCGACCTCCAGCTACGTCCAGTACCTGCCGCTCGGACCGATCCTCGGTGTGCTGCCGTGGAACGCCCCGTTCTGGCTGGCCTTCCGCTTCTGCGCGCCGGCGCTGATGGCGGGCAACACCTGCGTCATGAAGCACGACCCGCACGTGCCCGGCTGCGCCGAGGCGATCGCCGGCGTCTTCGACGCTGTCGGTGCGCCACCCGGCATCTTCCAGGCGGTGCTGGCCGAGACGCCCGACGTGGAGCAGGCGATCCGCGACCCCCGGATCCAGGCGGTGTCGTTCACCGGCTCCGAACGCGGCGGGTCGGTAGTCGCCTCGATCGCGGCGAGCGAGATCAAGCCCACCGTGCTGGAGCTCGGTGGGTCGGACCCCTGCATAGTCCTGGCCGACGCCGACCTGGTCCAGGCCGCCGACGTCATCGCGCTGTCCCGCATCATCAACGCGGGACAGTCCTGCATCGCCGCCAAGCGCATCATCGTCGAACGTCCGGTGCACGACGAGCTCGTCGAGCTGCTCGCCGCACGACTGGGCGCCCTGGTCGTCGGCGATCCGCGCGACGACGCCACCCAGGTCGGGCCGATCGCCAGGTCCGACCTCCGCGACAACCTCCACCGCCAGGTCACCGAGAGCGTCGCGGCGGGCGCCAAGTGCGTGCTCGGCGGCGAGCTGCCCGACGGCGACGGCTGGTTCTACCCGGTCACGCTGCTGACCGGCGTCGCTCCCGACATGCCAGCCTGTCGCGAGGAGACGTTCGGACCGGTCGCCGTCGTCATGGCGGCCGACGACGCCGAGTCGGCGCTCGCCCTGGCCAACGACACGCCGTACGGGCTGGCGGCCAGCGTCTGGACCAGCGCCGAGCGGGGTGAGGCGATGGCCCGGCACATCTTCGCCGGTCAGGTGACGGTGAACGGGATCGTGAAGTCGGACCCCAGGCTGCCCAGCGGAGGCATCAAGCGCTCGGGTTACGGCCGGGAGCTGGGGCCGCACGGCATCCGCGAGTTCGTGAACGCGCAGCAGGTGTGGGTGGGGCCCAAGACGGGCTGATCAGTCCGCTTCGAGAATGCGATCTGGCATGGTTCACAGGCCGGATCCATGCCAGATCGCATTCTCGAGGCGGACCTTCCTGGCTCCGCTCTCACGTCGGCCGGTAGCGGTTCTCCGGGCGGCCCGTCGCCCCGTAGCGCGGGCTGACCTGAGCGTGTCCCTCGGCGACCAGGTGCTCCAGGTAGCGGCGAGCACTCACGCGTGACATCCCGACCGCCTCGGCGACCTCGGCCGCCGACGCGTCCCTGACGCTGCCCGCGTCTGCGCACAGCCGGCCCAGTGCCTCGTGGACCAGGGTGCGGCTCCGCTCGGAGAGTCCCTTCGGGGGCAGGGTCGTGGCCGACCGCGGACCGGCGAGGAGCTGGTCCACCTCGTCCTGGCCGAGCGTGTCCTGGGCCCGCCGCACGTCCTCGCGCCGCTCCCACACCTCGTCCAGCCGTTCGCGCAGGGCGGCGGCTGTGAAGGGCTTGACCAGGTAGGCGACGACGCCGCCCGCCATGGCCTGGCGCACGCTGTCGAGCTCGCGGGCAGCGGTGGTGGCGACGACGTCGACGGGCGGGCCGGGCAGCAGCCGCAGCCGGCGGAGCACGTCGAGCCCACCGATGTCCGGCAGGTGCAGGTCGAGCAGCACCAGGTCGGGCCGCAACGCGGCTGCCAGCCGCAGCGCGTCCGCGCCGTTCCGGGCCTCGCCCACCACGACGAACCGGGGATGGCTCTCCACGAAGCCCCGGTGGACGACGGCGACGGCAGGGTCGTCCTCGACGAGGAGCGTCCGCGCGCGCTCCGTCATGGTGCCACCTCCCCGGCTCCGACCCCGGCCGCCCGGAAGCGCCCGCCCGACGCCGGCACCGGGACCGGCAGCTCGACGGTCATCCGCGCCCCGCCGAGGTCACCGGTCCCGATGGCCACCTCGCCGTCGCGCCGGTCCACCACCCGTCTGACCAGGGCAAGGCCGATGCCGCGGCTGTGCTCCCGGTCGCCGGGCACCTTCGTGGAGAACCCGGCCTTGAAGACCTGGTGGTGCAGGTGGCTGGGCACACCGGGGCCGTCGTCGTCGACCTGCAGGCGCAGGTGCGTGCCATCGGAGGCCAGCAGCACCCGGACCCGCCCGTCGGGCGCCGTCGCGTCGACCGCGTTGTCGATCAGGTTCCCGAGCACGATGAGCGCGTCCGTGTGCAGCGACGAGGCGTCCGGCGTGGCCGGGGCGTCGAGGGCGGACGCGTCGTCGACATCGAGGAGCACGCCACGCTCGCGCGCCGTGACTGCCTTGACCAGGAGCAGCGCCGCGAGCTCTGGGGACCGCACGCCCGGCGCGACCGCCGCCGAGGTGAGCAGCCCCCCATAGCCCGACCGCTCGATGAACGCGACGGCCTCCTCGGTGCGGCCCAGCTCCAGCAGCCCCGAGATCACGTGCACCGTGTTGGCGAACTCGTGCGACTGGGAGCGCAGGGCGTCGGTGAGGCCGCGGGTCTCCAGCAGACCGGCGATGTCCTCGGGCTCGAGCAGGTAGATGCGACGGCGCACCAGGCGGGTCACCCACGCCGCGCAGAGCACGCCGACCACCGCGGCGGCCGCGAGCGAGCCGAGCAGCCAGCCCCGGTCGTCGGTCAGGTCGGCGCGCAGCTCGGACTCGAGGATCCCGACGCTGGCGGTGCCGATGACGGGCGCGGTCGAGGCGTCGTCGGCCGCGTCCCCGTAGACGGGCACCTTGACGCGCCACGACGTGCCGAGCGTGCCGGTCTGCGTGCCCGTCCACACCCGCCCCGACAGGGGTACGGAGGGGTCGGTCGAGACCCGCCGCCCGATCTGCTCGGGTACGGGATGGGAGTATCGGATGCCGTCGTCGTCGGTGACGACCACGTAGGTCACCTCGGACGCCTCACGGATGACCTCGGCGATCGGCTGGATCGTGGCGGAGGGGTCGGCGTCGTCGAACGCGTCCTGGATGGCGGGCAGCCGCGCCACCGACTGTGCCACCCCTGCCATCCGGTCGACGTAGGCGTCGCGGAGCTGGCGCTCCTGCAGGGCCGAGGCCACGAACCCGGTGGTGCACACGAGCACGAGCACGATCACGACCTGCAGCACCAGCAGTTGCGCCCGGAGCGTCATCGCTCTTCTCACGGACGCCAGTGTGCACCGGTTGGCGGCAAGTGCGGTAGCCGAGCGCCGCGACCGAAACGACCACAACCTTCGTTGCGACCACAACCAGGCCCCCGAGGCGGGCGCTCCCTACGCTCACGCCGAGGTGGGACCCAGGGCCGTCGACGCAGCCGGCTCCGGGTACCCGCATCCGCCGCATCCACTCAAAGGAGAAGACATGCGCATCATGCGAACCGGGGCTGCCCCGGTCGGAATCGTCCTCGCACTGGCCCTGGCCGGCTGCTCCGCCCTGGAAGCCGGCGGTGGCGGCAGCGACGCCGCCATCGACGAGCTCAGCATCGTGGTCCCGGCGGGCCCGGGCGGCGGCTGGGACCAGACCGGCCGCGCCATGCAGGCCAACATGCAGGACGAGGGCCTGGTCGGTACCGCGACGGTGACCAACGTCGACGGCGCGGGCGGCACGGTCGGCCTGGCGAACATCGCCAACGCCTCCGACCCGAACACCCTCCTCGTGATGGGCCTGGTCATGGTGGGGGCCGTGGAGACCAACCAGTCGCAGGCACGGATCGAGCACACCACCCCGATCGCGCGCCTCACCGAGGAGCAGGAGGTCATCGTGGTTCCGGCGGAGTCGCCGTACGAGACCATCGACGACCTCGTGGCCGACATCGAGAAGAACGGCAAGGACGTGTCCATCACCGGCGGGTCCGCGGGCGGTACCGACCACATCCTCGCCGGGATGCTGCTCAAGGCCGCGGGGATGCCGCCGTCGAACATCGGGAGCAAGCTCAACTACATCGCCTACTCCGGTGGCGGCGAGTCCCTGGCAGCGCTGCTCGGCAACAACGTCAACGCGGGCATCTCGGGCATCAGCGAGTACGCGGAGCAGGTCGAGGCCGGCGAGCTGCGGGCGCTCGCGGTGTCCGGCGAGGAGCGCGTCGACGCTCTCCCGGACACGCCGACCCTCACCGAGGCCGGGTACGACGTCGTCCTGACGAACTGGCGCGGTGTGGTCGCGCCCGGAAACATCGAGGACGAGGATCGGGAGGCGCTGACCACCGCTGTCACGAAGCTCGCCGAGTCCGACGCGTGGCAGGCCACGCTCGAGGAGAAGGACTGGGACGACGCGTTCCTCGCCGGTGAGGAGTTCGACACCTACCTCGAGGGCAACATCGCGGAGTCCTTGACGGTGCTCAAGGACATCGGTCTCATCCGGTGAGGCCCGACGGCGCGGCGCCCGAGGCGCCCATAGCACCTGGTGAACCGACGGACGAGGCGGGACCTCCGCCGTCGGACGCCCTGGAGCCGGGGGCGGCACAGAAGCCGCGCCGCCGGTGGGGCGAGCTCGTGCTGGCCCTCGCCACGACGGCGCTCGGCACGTACGTCCTCGTGGCCGCCGGGAGCATCACCGTCCCTGGTTCGACCAACACGCTGGGACCGCGCGCCTTTCCCTACCTGGTGGGCGGCATGCTCGTCGTCGCGGGAGTGGTGCTGGTCTTCCTGGTCCTGAGCGGCCGGGCCGGCGAGGAGGAGGGCGGCGAGGATGTCGACCCGAACGTCCGGACCGACTGGCTGACCGTGGTGCTGATCGTGGCCATCCTGGTCGTCCACGTGTTCGCCATCAACGTCATCGGGTGGCCGTTCGCCGCCGCGATCCTGTTCGCGGGCGCCGCGGTAGTCCTCGGCGCGCGTCCCTGGTGGCGCGCCGCCGTGGCCGGGCTCGTGCTGGGCCTGGTCATCCAAGTGATCTTCGGCGGGCTGCTGGGGCTCTCGCTCCCGGCCGGCCCGCTCCTGGAAGGGGTGCCGTTCCTCCGTGGATAACTTCTCCGCCCTGCTCGACGGGTTCTCCACCGTCCTGCACCCCACCTACCTGCTGTGGGCGCTGTTCGGCGTGTTCATCGGGACGGCGGTCGGTGTGCTGCCGGGCATCGGCCCGGCCATGACGATCGCTCTGCTCCTGCCGCTGACCTACTCCCTCGAGCCGACGGCGGCGATCATCGTCTTCGCCGGCATCTACTACGGCGGCATGTACGGCGGGTCGACGACGTCGATCCTGCTCAACACACCCGGCGAGTCCGCCTCGATCGTGACGGCGATCGAGGGCAACAAGATGGCGCGCGCCGGGAGGGGCGCGGCGGCGCTCGCCACCGCAGCCATCGGCTCGTTCGTGGCGGGGTCCCTCGCCACGGTGGCGCTCACCTTCCTTGCGCCCGTGATCGCCCGCTGGGCGGTCCAGCTCGGCGAGCCGGACTACTTCGCCCTCATGGTGGTCGCGTTCATCACCGTGGGCGCCCTGCTCGGCTCGTCGGTCCCGCGCGGCCTCGCCGCGCTGTCCCTCGGCCTCTTCCTCGGGCTGGTCGGCACGGACACCTTGACCGGCCAGCAGCGCTTCACGTTCGGCGTGCCCAACCTGGCGGACGGGATCGACGTCGTGATCGTCGCCGTCGGCCTGTTCGCCGTCGGTGAGGCCCTGTACGTGGGTTCCCGGATGCGGCACGGCCCGATCAAGGTGATCCCGATCGAGAAGGGCTGGCGCTCCTGGATGAAGCGCGACGACTGGCGGCGCTCCTGGAAGCCGTGGCTGCGCGGCGCCGCCATCGGTTTCCCGGTGGGCACCATCCCGGCCGGCGGTGCCGACGTCGCGACGTTCCTCTCCTATGCCTCCGAGCGCAAGCTCGCCGGCAAGGAACGGCGCAAGCAGTTCGGCAAGGGTGCCATCGAGGGCGTCGCCGGCCCGGAGGCCGCGAACAACGCCGCGTCGGCGGGTGTGCTGGTCCCCCTGCTCACCCTCGGCCTGCCCACGACGGCGACCGCGGCCATCATCATCGTCGCGTTCCAGTCCTACGGGATCCAGCCCGGCCCGCTCCTGCTGCAGAACGAGTCCACGCTCGTATGGGCGCTGATCGCGAGCCTGTACATCGGCAACGTCATGCTGGTGGTGCTGAACCTGCCGCTCGTGGGCATGTGGGTACGCGTGCTGCGCATCCCGCGGCACTACCTCTACGCGGGCATCATCCTGTTCGGCGCGCTCGGCTCGTACGCGCTGAACTTCTCGCCCGTCGACGTGCTGCTGCTGGTGCTGATCGGCCTCGCGGGGTTCTTCATGCGGCGGTACGGATACCCGGTGGCGCCCCTGGTGGTGGGCATGATCCTCGGCCCGATGGCGGAGGACCGGCTGCGCCGTTCGCTCGCGATCAGCCAGGGCGACCTGACCTACCTCGTGAGCAGCCCCTTCGCCGCGAGCGCGTACGTGGCGATCGTGGTGCTGCTGGCCGTGGGCATCTGGCTGAAGCGCCGGGAGCGCGCGGAGGCCTAGGCTCACCCGCATGGGTACAGCACTGATCACCGGAGGCTCCGCCGGCCTGGGGCTCGAGTTCGCGCGGCAGCTCGCGGCGCGCGAGCACGACCTCGTGCTGGTGGCGCGCAACGAGGACCGGCTGAACGAGGTCGCCGAGGAGCTCCGCTCCGCCCACCGTGTGGCGGTCGAGGTGCTCCCGGCGGACCTCTCGGTGCCCGACGACGTCGCGCGGGTCGCCAAGCGGCTCGCCCTCGTCGGCGGCCGGCCCGAGGACGGCGGGGCGCGGCCCGTCGGGCTGCTCGTCAACAACGCGGGCTTCGCCACCGGGGCGCGCTTCGCGACGGGCCGGGTCACGACGGAGCGCCGCGGGATCGACGTCATGGTGCGGGCGGTCGTGGAGCTGACGCACGCCGCCGTCGGGCAGATGCTCGAACGCGACCAGGGGGCGATCCTCAACGTCGGTTCGGTCGCCGCACTCACCGCGGGCGGCACGTACGCCGCGGCCAAGGCGTACGTGCGGACCTTCACCGAGTCCCTGGCGGTCGAGCTCAAGGGCACGGGTGTGACGGCCACGCTGCTGTCCCCCGGGTTCACGCACACCGAGTTCCACGAGCGGGCCGGCATCCCCGAGTCGGCGATCCCGGGCTGGGGCTGGCTCGACGCCGAGTACGTGGTCCGGACGGCCCTGGCGGACGTGCGCGGCGGCGTCGTGCTGTCCACGCCGTCGGTGCGCTACAAGCTGGCCGCCGCGGTGCTGCGGTCGGCGCCCCGCTGGGCTGTCCGCGCCGTCGGCAAGTACCGCTGACGAGCCGGCGTCCGCGCCTCGGGCCGGCGTCCGCGCGCACACTGGCGCCACGTATTCTTGCCACCGTGAACTCTGACTTCTCCCCGACCCCGCGCGAGCAGCTGGCCGAGCTCATCAAGGAGCTCGCCGTGGTGCACGGCAGGGTGACCCTGTCCTCCGGGCGGGAGGCCGACTACTACGTCGACCTGCGCCGCATCACGCTGCACCACCGGGCCGCCCCGCTCGTGGGCCACGTGCTCCTGGACCACCTCGAGGAGGCAGGGCTCGGGACCGCGGAGATCGACGCCGTCGGCGGCCTCACGCTGGGCGCGGACCCGATCGCGGACGCGCTGCTGCACGCCGCGGCCTCGCGGGGCCAGGACCTGGACGCGTTCGTGGTGCGCAAGGCGGCGAAGACGCACGGTATGCAGCGCCAGATCGAGGGCCCGGACATCGCGGGTCGCAAGGTGGTCGTCGTGGAGGACACCACCACCACCGGCGGGTCCCCGATCGCGGCGATCGAGGCAGTCCGGGCCGCCGGCGCGGAGGTGCTGGGCGTGGCCACGATCGTGGACCGGGCGACCGGCGCGGGCGAGAAGATCGAGGCCCTCGGCGTGCCGTACCACTACCTCTACGACCTGCAGGACCTCGGACTCTCCTGAACTGAGCCTGGAGGCCTCTCCAATACCGTAATCCGGGCGTCTCGATATCACTTCCTGTGAAGACTTTTGCCTGACCCTACTGTATCTTTAGATTCATGGGGCCATTTGTCGCTTTAGTCCTGCTCGTTGCCGGCGTAGTGACCTTCACCGTTGCCGCGGCACGGGTGATGAGGCGCGGCCGTTCGCAAGACGTCGCCCAGTGGGCAGAGGCGAACGGCTGGGAGTACGTGGGCAAGGACCCGACGCTCGCCCAGCGGTGGAGCGGGCGGCCCTTCGGCATCGGCCTCGACCGGGTGGCCCGCGACGTCCTGCGCGGCAACGTGGACGGCCACGACATCGTCTCGTTCACCTATACCTGGCGCGCGGGCACGCCCGGTGCGGAATCGCGCCGCCGGGGCTTCCGCCGCACGGCGCACGTCGTCGCGCTCGACGCGCTGCCCGGCGAACCGGTGGTCGACCTGTCGCCAGAGGGCATCCGGGAGAAGTGGCAGAAGCTCTTCGGCGCCCAGGACGTCCAGATCGACAACCCCGCGTTCGACGGGCAGTGGCTCGTGCGGACCTCCGACGAGTTCTTCGCGCGCAGGGCTCTCGACGCACGCCTGGCGAACATCGTGATGCTGCCCGACTTCCACGGTTCCCGGCTCCGGATCGAGGGGCCGTCGATCCTGCTGTGGCGGCCCGGCCGCACCGACGTCACGACCCTGACCGAGCGGGCCCAGCGGGTCGCGGACGTCGCGCGGATCGTGCTGCCCATGGAGAAGGGCGGCCCGCGCTTCGAGTCGGGCGGGACGATCGACGGCTTCGGGATCCCCGGGCTGACCTGAGCCCGCCTGAGCCCGCCTGAGCCCGCTCGGCCCGGGCGGCGGATCAGACGAGGTCGGCGATGTCCGCTATCGAGTTCACCACGTGGCTGGGGCGGAACGGGTACTTCTCGACCTCGTCGGCTGACGTCGAACCCGTGAGCACCAGGAACGTCTCCAGGCCCGCCTCCATGCCCCCCAGGATGTCCGTGTCCATGCGGTCGCCCACCATGGCCGTCGACTCCGAGTGGGCGCCGATCAGGTTGAGCGCGGACCGGAACAGGACCGGGTTCGGCTTGCCCACGTAGTAGGGCTGACGGCCGGTCGCCGCCGCGATCATCGCGGCCACGGACCCGGCGGCAGGCAGCACGCCTTCTTGCGACGGGCCGGTGACGTCCGGGTTGGTGCAGATGAACCGGGCGCCGCCGACGATCAGCCGGATGGCCTTGGTGATGGCCTCGAACGAGTACGTCCGTGTCTCGCCGAGCACCACGTAGTCCGGGTCGGACTCGGTGAGGGTGAAGCCGGCCTGGTGCAGCGCCGTCGTCAGACCGGCCTCGCCGATCGCGTACGCGCTGCCGTTCGGGATCTGGTCCGCGACGAACTGAGCGGTGGCCAGGGCCGACGTCCAGATGTTCTGCTCCGGCACGTCGATCCCGCTGTAGGCGAGCCGGGCACGCAGGTCGCGTGGCGTGAAGATCGAGTTGTTCGTCAGGACGAGGAACGGCAGGTCCTTGTCCCGCAGGGCCTTGATGAACTCGGGGCCGCCAGGGAGTGCCGTCCCCTCGTGCACCAGCACGCCGTCCATGTCAGTGAGCCAGGCTTCGGTGGTCCGCTCGATCATGGGCGTCAGCCTAACGCCCGGGTCGTAGGCTTCCTGCGTGACCAAGCAACCGGCGGTCGAGCCTGTCCAACCGGCGGTCGAGCCTGTCGAGACCCAGGTCGGCGTCGGGCCCTGGTCCGGCCCACCGCCCGACGACCCGCGTTACGACCCGGACCTCCTCGCCGACGGCGACCGCCGAAACGTGGCGGACCAGTACCGGTACTGGTCCGTCGAGGCCATAGTCGCCGATCTGGACACGCGCAGGCACCCCTTCCACGTGGCCATCGAGAACTGGGCGCACGACCTCAACATCGGCTCGGTGGTCCGCACCGCCAACGCGTTCAACGCGGCAGGCGTGCACATCGTGGGCCGACGCCGCTGGAACCGCCGCGGCGCGATGGTCACCGACCGGTACCTGCACGTGACGCACCATCCGGACGCGACGGCGCTGGCCGGTTGGGCAGCCCCGGCCGAGCCGGCCGCCGGGCGCCTGCCGATCATCGGCATCGACAACGTGCCCGGCTCCGTGCCGATCGAGGGGTACGCGCTCCCGCGCAGGTGCGTCCTGCTGTTCGGCCAGGAGTCCACCGGCCTGACGGCGGAGGCGCAGGCCGCGTGCGACGTCGTCCTGCACATCACGCAGTACGGCTCGACCCGCTCGATCAACGCGGGTGCAGCGGCTGCCATAGCGATGCATGCGTGGGCGATGCAGCACGCGGAGTAGGCAGACCGTCGAAAGTCGTGGCGGCAGCGACTCCACACCAGGCGGTCGGGCGGCGTCTTAAGGGGGCAAGCAATTCCCACGTACCTGGAGGTCCACGTGACCAGCAACACCAGCACCGTCCGCTCCAAGGCCTTCCGTATCACCGCGATCGGCGTCGCAGCAACGGGCCTGTGCATCGCCGGCGCCGGGGTGGCCGCCGCGGCCAACCCGACCTCGGCCTTCGGCCAGGTCGTCGGCACCACTGTGCACGCCGTCGGCGTCGACTGGTCCGACATGCCCGCTGGCTACACCCAGGCGCAGTACGAGGCGTTCTGGGGCGCCGGCTTCACCTCCGCGGACCAGGCTGCGCTCGGAGAGCTCTGGTCGCTCGACGCCACCGAGACCAAGTCCCAGGCCGGCCAGATGGTGCTCGACGGCGAGGAGCTCCCGTTCGCACCCGGTACGCACGCGGAGCCCGAGCTGCCGGCGGACGACTCCGAGGCGATCCTGGCGTTCTTCGACGCCGGCTACACGTCCGAGGACGTCGAGGAGCTGAGCGACCTGTGGAACACCGAGTACGTGGAGACCAAGGCTCGCGCCGGCCAGATGGTGCTCGACGGCGAGGAGCTGCCCCTGGACCCGGCCACCTCGGCCGGTAGCTGACCTGTGCGCCCGGCACCACTGACGACTCGCCAGGAGGCGACCATCGACACCCTCACGTCGCGTATCGGCTTCGAGATCGAGCTGCTCGCACCCGCCGGCTCCGACCGGCAGGCGCTCGCGGACGCTGTCGCCGACCGCAGCGACGGCCGGGTGCACCGGTCGTTCCACACCGACAGCGAGCCGTCGCCGGTGCCGGGCGTCGGGGTGTTCCGGCACCTGTCTCCCGCGTTCGACGTGGTGGACGGTGCCGGCGCCCCTGTGGCGCGGTTCGTCGACGACATCACCCTCACGTCTGACCTGACCGGGACGACGGCCAGGAGCCGGCGTGGCTGGTACCGCGTGCTGTGCGACGAACCCCGCCTGCTGCGCCTGATCGAGCGGTGCACGGACCCCTACGCCGCACTGCCCGACGTCCTGGCCCCTGTCGCCGAGCTGTTCGGCACCCAGGTCGAGCTGCGGGGCGGGTCGGCGCGGGTGAACGACGCAACGGGCGCCACCATCGCCGTCGCGATGCCGCTGCCCGCGGGCCGGGAACGGCCCTGCGAGGTGATCACCCCGCCGATCGTCGGGGACCACGGCTGGATGCTCGACGAGCTGCTCACCCCCGCGCGGGACCTCGGGTTCACCGTTCCCGCAGAGGCCGCGGTCCACCTGCACCTGGACGGTGTGCCCTTCCGGCGGTCCGCGGCGTTCGCCAACCTGGTCCGGCTGTTCGGGCACTGGCGGGAGCCGCTGTGGGAGGCACTGGGGACCAACACGGCGTGCCGGCGCCTCGCGCCGCTGCCCGTCGAGCTGCTCCGGCTCGTGGAGCGTGGCGACCTGTCCTGGGCCGAGCTGAGCACTGCCGCGCGCGGGACCGGCCTGACGAAGTACGCCGACGTGAACCTCACGCAGCTGGTCGCCACGACCCCTGTCCGCGACACTGTCGAGGTGCGGATCCTGCCCGGCGCGCTCGACGCTTCCGACATCGTGCGGAGGGCAGCGCTGGTGGAGCGCCTGATGCGGCGCTGCCTCGACGACAGCCCGGTCCCGCGGCCCGGCGCAGATGCCGTGCACGACCCGGCAGGGGCGCTCCTGGCCCTGGCGGCGGCGGGTGTCGACCGATGACCGTCCGGCTGCCTGCCACCGACCCGAGCAGCGCACCGACACCACGGGTGGAGGCGCGGACGCCGGCGCCCCCGCACGGGGCCGCCTCGGCCCGGACGCTGGACGAGCTGGTGCGGACGCACCTGCCCGGGCTGATCCGCTACGCGACGGTGCTCGTCGGCGACCAGCACACCGCTGCGGACCTGGTCCAGGAGGTGCTGCTGCGTGCTCACCAGCGGTGGCGCCGGATCGCACTGACCGATCGCCCCGACCTGTATCTCCGGCGCATGGTCACCAACGAGCACCTGTCGTGGCGCCGTCGCTGGCACGTGCGGATGATCCAACCCACCGGTGACGAGGCGCTCGCCAGGCACGCGGGCGCCGCACGCGACCTGGCTGAGGGGCATGCGGAGAAGGACGCGATGTGGCAACGCCTCGCAGAGCTGCCTCCGCGGCAGCGCACCGTGCTCGTGCTGCGGTACTACGAAGGGCTGTCGGACGTCGAGACGGCGGCAGTGCTCGGCACCTCAGCGGCCACTGTTCGTTCCCACGCCTCGCGCGCCCTGGCCACTCTCCGGCGCACCGACCTGACCAACCTGGAGACGCGATGAACCAGCACCGCCCTGACCGTCCGCCGGTGCCCGGGCCCCGGCCGGCGGACGACACCGAGTACGACCAGCTCGCCGAGCAGATCGGTGCGGCCCTGCGTGCGCGCGAGCCCGATGCCGCCGATACCGCGGCAATCGCTCAGCAGATCGCTGCCACCATCGACACGGCGGCCGACGGCCGGAGCGGAGTCGTGACTCCGTTCGTCCGGCGCGCGGGAACGTTCGCGCTCACCGGCGTCGTCGCGTCGGCACTCGGCGTGGTCGGCGCGGGCGCCGCCGCGGCGGCCAACCCCTTCACGGGCTTCGCTGCCGCGGTCGACAGCGTTGCACACGCCGTCGGCGTCGACTGGTCCTCGATGCCCTCCGGCTACACGCGCGAGCAGTACGAGGCGTTCTGGGGCGCCGGGTTCACCGTCACGGACCAGGAGGAGCTGGAGGAGCTGTGGAACCTGGACTCGACCCAGACCAAGGCGCGCGCCGGCCAGGCGGTCCTCGACGGCGAGCAGCTCCCGTTCGAGCCTGGTACCCACTCCGGCCTGCCGGAGCCGACGAACGCGGAGCGTGCGGCGGCCATCGCGTTCCTCGAGGCCGGCTACACGTCCGAGGACGCCGAGCAGCTGGCCGAGCTGTGGCAGGTCGACATGGTCGAGGCGAAGTTTCGCGCAGGAGACATGCTGCTGAACGGCAAGACGCCGCCGCTGCCCTGACCCTGCGCCGCCGCTCGGAGTACGCCGCTGCTCGGAACGCGGCGATGGGCCGGTCCAGCTCGTAGAACGTTGCTTCCGGTCGGCAGCTCGGCCAGGATCGTCGGGTGGACCGGAGCATCGGATGAGTCAGGGACCCCTGACGCGGGATCGGAACTTCACGGTCTTCTGGGGTACCCAGACGCTTTCGGTGCTGGGTGATTCGTTCTCCGTGATCGCCTTCCCGCTGCTGATGCTGGAGGCCACCGGGTCGCTGCTGCAGATGGGCCTGCTGACGAGTGTCATGGCGGCCGGTTCGCTCTCGATGGGGCTGGTCGGCGGGGCGGTCGTCGACCGGTTCGACCGGCGTCGGCTCCTGATCGCCTGCGACGTGGCGCGCATGCTCCTCTTCGCGGCGGTCCCCGTCTGCTGGGCTCTCGAGCCGCAGGTCTGGTTGTTGTTCGCCGTCGCGGGTCTCGCTTCCGTGTTCGGTCAGCTGTTCCAGATCACCTACATCACGGCCGTGCCGAACCTCGTCGGCCGGGAGCGGGTGGCCGAGGCCAACAGCAAGCTCCAGGCCACGGCGTCGTTGGCCAGCATCGGCGGGCCCGCGCTCGCCGGGGTGGTCGCCGCGGCGTTCGGAGTCACCGCGGCGATCGCTCTGGACGCGGCGACGTTCGGCATCTCGGCGCTCGGGCTGGTCGCCGTCCGCCTGTCGAGGGTGGCGCCCGCCGCGCTGTCACCTGGCCGGTCGGGTCTCGGGCGTGACCTCCGGACGGGATTCGTCACGGGTGCGCGGTTCCTGTGGCGGCACCCGGTGCTGCGGGTGCTCACGATCTTCCTGACGATCACCACCTTCGTCACGCTCGGCCTGACGGACGTGATCATCTACCAGGTGCGCCACGGGCTCGGGCAGAGCGAGAACGTCGTCGGGTACGTGATGGCCGCGGCCGGGGCCGGCACGTGCGTGGCTGCGGTCCTGTCCGCCTGGCTGCGCGGGAAGTTCGGCTTCGGAGCCTGCTGGCTCACGGCCATGTCCCTGTCCGGTGCGGCGAGCGTGGTGCTCGCGCTGAGCCGCGACGTGTACGTCATCGGCGCTGCCGTCTTCGTGTTCTGGTTCGGGCTGATGCTGGCGGCGATCTGCTCCATGTCGCTGCGTCAGATAGTCACGCCCGATGCCCTGCTCGGGCGGGTCACCGCCGCCTTCTGGACCATCCATCACAGCCTGGCGCCTCTCGGCGCCGCCCTGCTCACCGCGGCGGCCGATCGCTTCGGCGCGACCGGTCCGCTGCTCGCCGTGGCGGCCATCTACGTGGCGGTGGTCGGCGTCGCCGTCTTCACCCCGATCCGCGACCGGAACCCGGAGGACCGACCGGTCGACACGGGGACCTGACCGTCCGGGGCCCTCCAACGGGCCCGGACGGATGAAGACCACAGTGTTTCGGCCGTTCGACTGTCGAACGGCCGCACACGGCTGCCTGTGGATCGTGGCAAGATCGAAGGTGCATACCCGGGCGGCCTTGGACACTCCTGCGACCGCCCATCTCACCAGTCGTTTGGAGTTTCGCAGATGCCCATCGCAACCCCTGAGGTCTACGCCGAGATGATCGACCGGGCGAAGGCCGGCAAGTTCGCCTACCCCGCGGTCAACATCACCTCGTCGCAGACCATCACAGCCGCGCTTCAGGGCTTTGCCGAGGCGGAGTCGGACGGCATCATCCAGGTCTCCGTGGGTGGCGCCGAGTACGCGTCGGGTTCGACGGTGAAGGACCGGGTCTCCGGCTCCCTCGCGCTGGCGGCGTACGCCCACGAGGTCGCCAAGGGCTACGGCGTCAACATCGCCATCCACACGGACCACTGCACGGCAGACAAGCTCGACTCCTGGGTCAAGCCGCTGCTCGCGATCGAGGCCGAGCAGGTGAAGAACGGCGGCCTGCCGACGTTCCAGTCGCACATGTTCGACGGCTCCACCGTGCCGATCGAGGAGAACCTCGTGATCGCGGCCGAGATGCTCGAGCTGTCGCAGGCGGCGCGCACGATCCTCGAGATCGAGATCGGCGTCGTCGGTGGCGAGGAGGACGGCCACACGGCCGAGATCAACGACAAGCTGTACACGACGCCCGAGGACGGCCTGGCCACGATCAAGGCGCTCGGCTCCGGCGAGAAGGGCCGTTACCTCACGGCCCTTACCTTCGGCAACGTGCACGGCGTCTACAAGCCGGGCTCGGTCAAGCTCCGCCCGGAGATCCTGCTCGACATCCAGAAGGCCGTCGGCGCGGAGATCGGCAAGGAGATGCCGTTCGACCTCGTGTTCCACGGTGGCTCGGGCTCGACGGCGGAGGAGATCGCCGCGGCGGTCGACAACGGCGTGATCAAGATGAACATCGACACCGACACCCAGTACGCGTTCACGCGTCCGGTCGTCAGCCACATGTTCAAGAACTACGACGGCGTGCTGAAGATCGACGGCGAGGTCGGCAACAAGAAGGCCTACGACCCACGCGCCTGGGGCAAGACGGCGGAGGCCGGCATGGCCGCCCGCATCGTCGAGGCCTGCCAGCAGCTCCGCTCGGCCGGCCACAAGATGTGAGTCGACAGCCGGTGTGATCGGTAAAAGGTCCGCCCCTCCGGGCTGGTCCTGTGCCTGGTCGACCGACTGGTCGTCCGGGCGGTCCTGCGTCAGGTAGATGGCCTTGGCGGCGTCGGC